>JABZHK010000033.1:0-9714 GCA_015258885.1 Atopobium sp. | reverse complement strand
ACCACAACCCGTTTAGTCTGCGATTAGACGCGACCATTGAGATTTGCACGTTAATGAGCTCCAAACTTTGGTTTGGGGCTCGTTTTTGGCAAATTTAGCCCCAAAAAGGTAAAAAATGCGTTTAGTTGGTGTATTCATTTTGAAAATGAGCCATTTTGACTTAATTAGTAAAAGAAATAGTTAAAACTATTTCGTCTTTCTTGGGCAAACATAAAGATAAAAAATTGAACTAAATTTCTCCATCCCCAACTAAACGCATTTTTTACCTCCTGAGGTCCCAAAAACGGCAATTTTCCGAGTCCTGTGAAAATTTTGATTATAAAACGTACGGAATATGCAATTTCATGCATAACGGCTTCAATCCGTGACTACAAACAGCATTCCTTTGGTGTCGGAGCTAGACTATGCCAAGCAAATCCACCGAGTTACGCGATTAGGCTGTATGCTCGTGAGTTAGCAGCAACAAAAGTGCTGCTCAACGTTACCCGCTCGGATGCAGGGAACCATCGCGTCGAGAAAACTACGCGACCATCATTCAGATAAATCTCCACGGTAGATCCGTCAACAATAAGACGCAGTTCAGAAAGCTCCTTTAGCCTAATAGAGCGTTGAGTTCTACCTGCGGCGGTGTCCTCGTCAATGAATTGCAGGGCAAAAATGTCCTTGGAGTAAGAAAGCTCAAGCGCGTCATTGAGAGTAAGAGTTCCGTCTCCGGATATGTCCGTAATCTCAATATCTGCAGATAGTCGATCTATTTTGACGACAGTGTCGGCGACAAATTCCACACATTCGCGTCGCTTAGCATCAAGCTTTTTAACAGGACGCTGCAGGATAACGCCATCACCAGACAGCGAAAGTTCTCGCGGCAGAGTAAGGTTGTGGCAGAATCCAATGCCTTCAGGATAACTATGGTAAGCCGGATCGATGATGCCCATCCATCCAATCAGAATGGTTCGGCCAGAATCGTCGACGAACGTTTGAGGTGCGTAGAAGTCAAAACCATGATCCCAGAGCACAAAGCTATCGGTGGAAACAGTTTCAACATTGATAAGCTTTTGACTTCCTGGAAGCGGAAAATAGCCCGACTGCCAGATATTTTGCCATTTGTCGAGAGGCTCGCTTGAAGTGTTTTTTTGCAAGTTAGCGGAATCGCTCAAGCGCGACCCCTTGGACGCACCGATGCTTGGCTCCGTACCAGCACTTGGCTCCGTACCAGCGCTTGGCTCCGTACCAGCGCCTTCTCTTAGCCCCTGCGGACACATAGATAGAAACTCCTGGCCATCTAGCTGCACCAAAAAAGGGCATTCCCACATGTAGCCAAACGCCTCACGATGACCCAGGTCGTTAGCCCCGCGTATAACCGAGTGGAGCGTCCACGACTTGCCACAATCACTGGAGTCGTAAATCAACGCCGCTCCCGAATCGCAGCGTTCATCTGCGGATTTCGCGGGACCAGCCGCAGTGTCCCTCTCGCGAGCACCTAACAGCATGCGCAGAGCCCCGTCTTGCTCCCAAACCTTCGGATCGCGCACGTGGTTTGTGCAGGTATCGGGGTAGTCACCCGGCTTCAAAACAACGCACTTTGGCGAGAAATTCAGTCCATCTTCAGAGGTCACCATGACCTCATAGGCCTCTCGACCGACGTCAATGCCGTCGGCTTCTGGGTGTGTTTCGTCCATAACGTTGCCGGTGTAGAAGAGTCGCATGACCTCGCGGGCCGCTGCACTGCCGCGGGCGTCGTCGTTGCCGTCGCCGGCTGCCACAACGCCGCCGTGACCGCAGTCGCCGGCCGACACGTTGCACGTCTCAATCCAGGCCGAACCCGAAAACACGCCGTCCTTATCGAAAGCTGCGTCTGGAGAAATCGCAATAGGTAGAGTCTCCCAAGAGAGCAAATCCTTACTCACAGCATGTCCCCAAAAGCGGAGCTCGTTGGCAGGCCACTCGGGAGTGTACTGGTAAAACGCGTGGTAGACGGACTTAAACTGACAAAGTCCGTTGGGGTCATTCATCCAACCCTGAGGTGGGAAGAGATGAAACTGTGGCGTCCAAGAGTCGTTTGTCATAGCGCTCCGCCTTTCGCATTTCTTGCAATTATTATGGCATGCGCGCGCAAAGTTTGTGCAGGTAGGTTTAATTCGTTTTGAGTTGCGGTACAGTAAATGCATACAACATTCAAGGCCGATTGCACCCGCAACGCCTGCGCCGATTGCACCCGCACCCGCGCCGCGACCTGCACCACCCGCCCCGCCGGTCTTGCCCGAACCAGAAAGGATACTTATGCCTGAAACCACGCCTAACCAGCTCCCCGATGTCGCCGAGCGCTTCATGCGCTACGTGCAGGTTGACTCTCAGTCCAACCCCGACAACGATACCGTAACGCCTTCCACGCCTGCTCAGCACGAGATGGCTCGCTACCTGGGCGAAGAGCTCAAGGCGCTGGGCTGCACCGACGTCACTGTCGATGAGCACGCCTACGTCACCGGCACCTTCGCCGCATCCATGGGCGCCGAGTCGGCTCCCGCGCTGATGCTTTGCTCGCACCTGGACTCCGTCATCGACGCGCCTGCCTCGGGCATCAAGCCGCACGTCGTCCACTACGAGGGCGGTGACCTGGTCGCCGGCGTCGTCAACGGCAAGACCATCGCTACCACCCAGGAGCAGGTCCCTGACCTCAAGGATTTTGTGGGCATGGACATCATTTGTTCCGACGGCTCCACGCTGCTTTCCGCTGACGATAAGGCCGGTGTGGCTGAGATCTGCGCGCTGCTCAAGCGCCTGGGCGACAACCCCGAGCTCGCGCCCCCTACGCTCAAGATTGCCTTTGTCCCCGACGAGGAGATCGGTCACGGAGCAAGCCTGCTTGACCTGGATAAACTCGGTGCCGCGTACGGATACACCGTCGACGGCGAGGCCCTCGGCGAGTTCAACTACGAGTGCTTCAACGCCGCCCACGCCGACGTCTACTTCAAGGGTGTCATGGTTCACCCCGGCAGCGCTAAGGACGTCATGATCAACGCAATCACCGTGGCTTCCGAGTTCCAGCAGATGGTCCCGGCCTTCGAGCGTCCTGAGCACACCGAGGGCTACGAGGGCTTCTACCACCCAATCGCCATCGAGGGTTCCGCGTCCGAGGTCAAGCTCAGCTACATCGTCCGCGACCATGACGCCCAGATCTTTGCCAACCGCCAGCAGGTCTTGCAGGATATCGCTGCGTTCTTGAACAAGCGCTATGGCGAGAATACCGTCCGTGTTGAGATTCACCAGGAGTATCGCAACATGGCCGAGAAGTTCGAGGGCTACGAGTTCTTGATTGATTATGCGCTTGAGGCAAATCGCGAGGTTGGCATTGAGCCTAAGCCAGTTGCTGCTCGTGGCGGCACCGATGGTGCCCAGCTCACGTTCCGCGGCCTGCCATGCCCCAACATTGCTACCGGCGGATACAACGCCCACTCCGTGCGTGAGTTTGTCCCCGTGCCAAGCCTTGAAGTCACTGTTGACCTTCTGGAGAAGCTCGTCGCCAAGTTTGCTGCCCGCGGCTAGCGCCTGCGCTGACCGCGCTGCTTGCTGCTCGCAGCTAGCGCCGTCGCGCCAACCCGTACCCGCGCACGCCCGCACACCACGTCCGCACCTGTCTGACCGCGCCGTCGCATCGCGCGCGACCGCTTGACGTGCAGCTTTGCCATTCATAGCTAGATTTCTACCGTCTACGCTCCCGTTCACCCTTGTCAATAAATGGTGTGCGGGAGCGTAGCATAATTAAGAGGGGTCATCGTTCTTTTTTTCACGGAGTAAGGGAGGTCGCAATGCTCGCAGTATTTTTTGGAATTGTTGTCGTTGCGGCACCCGTCATAGCTGCGGTTTTAGAGCACTCGGGAAACGTTGGAATTTCCGAGCGTCGCCACAGCCACCACGATACCTACGTGACTCCTGCCGCGCTTACACGTTCGCTCATTATTGACATGGCATTTGTTAGTGCAATCGCAGTTATTCTCGGCTGGCTTTGCTACGTTAACGTGTTTACGCCAAACCCAGATATTGTTATGGCGTTTTTTGCGTCCTTCTCGGTTGTCATGTTTATGGCGTGGTACATCTTGAGCCGTTATAAGGTCTCGCTTTTTGATGACGAGATGGTTGTAGTACCCTTTGTAGGCTCTGAAATTTCCATCAACTACCAGGACATTAAGCGCATGGAGTGGGTCGGTGGCCGTCGGGGTTCTGGGTTTAGAGATCTTCTAATTTTGACTTCGAATGCGTCAAAGGTGCGTCTCTCGGGTATGATTGGATTGGACCAAGTGCTGCTCAAGATTGATCGCTTTGACGTCTTGGCACATAGTTCAACTAGATAGAAGCACGACGCCGCAGCTTAGAGTTGTGCCGGTCTGGAGCTTTCCGGCTCAAGCGGCTTTGGCGTAGAGCTTGCCAGCTTGGAGCTGCTTCGGCGTAGAGCTGCGTCCGCTTGGGCTGCGACGCGCGTCGCGTTTGCCCAGCTACGCAGCATGCAGTAACGGGGGACGTTTGTGATTAAGCTTGTTTTATCTGATATGGATAACACGCTGGTGCCTTTTGGCAACAGACGTGTGTCGGATTTCACGCGTAAGGCTATTCACACGCTCCTGGAAGAAACGGACATCGCGTTTGGCCCTTGTACCGGCCGAGATTACGTTGAGCTGATGCGTCTCTTCAGCCTTGACGAGGCGTGCATGCAAACGGGCGTCATGTCCACGGGCAAGCGCGTGCTGTACAAAGGCAAGACTATCTCGCTCTCCATCTTTGATCACAAAACGTTGCAGGGCGTCGCAGATGCTCTTGCTGACGAGAAGAACATGTTCTTGGTCTGCTATCCCGAGAAGACTAACCTTTTTAACCCGGCCTATGTTGTCGGTCCGCTGGACAAAGATATTCTCGCCGATTACGAGCGTAAGCTGGTGTTTGTCTCGGGCATTGTTGATCAAGTTCCAGACGACGTCGATTTTGTCGCCGCAACAATTGCGTGTCCAGGCACGGAGGAAGACATGGAGCGCTGTCGCCAGAAAGTGGCCGCAGCCTGCCCAGACGTGTACACCATGTCGGTAGTTCCTCAGTGGTTTGACGTGCTACCCAAGGGTGTGTCCAAGTTGACTGGCTTTGAAACGCTCCTGGAAAGAACAGGCATTTCTCCAGAAGAGGTGCTTGTTTTTGGAGACGGCGAGAATGACGTTGAGATTTTAAGTAAAGTTCCGCACTCGGTGGCGGTGGCAAACGCAATTCCAGAGGTCAAGCAGGTAGCAAAGCATCACGTTGGCGCATCTGCAGATGACGGTGTTGCGCACGCCCTGCTAGAGCTGGTGCGCGCGACAAAAGCAGGGGAGACACCCCGATTTATGATGGAGAACTAGCATGATTAAACTCATTGCATCGGACATGGATGGCACGTTACTGGACCAGAACTCCGAGGTTCCACCAGAGACATTTGAGCTGATCGAAGAGCTGCACAAGCGCGGCGTTCACTTTGTCGCAAGCTCCGGTCGTCGTTACGATACACTGCGCTGGTTGTTTGAGCCGGTCGCAGACAAGATTGACTACGTGGCTTCCCTGGGCACGCAGGTCTATGTAGAGAACAAGGTCGTCGACCGCGAGGTTTTCTCGTCAGCTTCTATTCGTAAGCTGTTTGAGTTGACGTCCGAGTTTGACTGCATTCACCTGGTAGTTTATGACCGCACGCATACGTATTTGCTGGATGATCAGAGCTCGTTTGTACGCGAGCTGGACAAAGACCTGCCTAACGCTGAGCGCGTGTTTGATCCACCTTCACCTGACATCAGTATCATCAAGGCTGCTATTTGCTGCGATTCAAGGGCTCGCTCCATGGACATGGCCATGATTCTTGAGCGCGAGATGGGCGACAGGCTTTCGTTCATGCCTTCTGGTGAGACGTGGATTGACGTGGTGCCTCGTGGCGTGAACAAGGCCACGGGACTTGAGCAGATCCGCAGGTACTATGGCATTTCTCGCGACCAGATTGCCGTTTTTGGCGACTCCATGAACGACTACGCCATGCTGCGTTATGCGGGCACCGCGTACGTTATGGACAACGCTCGCTATGCGCTCAAGACAATTGCCACCAAGGTCATTGCGCCTAACACCGAGCAGGGCGTTCAGAAAGAAATGCGTCGAATTCTGGAAGAGTTGTCGTAAAGAATCGGCGCCGTTTTCAAAATTGTTCAGCATGACCATTTGGCGATAATTTCATACCGTTAGTCCCGTTCCTTTCTCAGTTTGATGGACTTATTTCGAGAGTCGAAATAAGGTAGTACAGGCAGAAATGGAGAGGAGGGGACTCGTATGTCAATTGTCAGCACTAAAGATATTGCATATTCCAATAAACGTGCTGTTATTCAAGCACTGTGCGAGAAAAACGCTCTGTCTCGTGTTGAATTGGCGCGTGAATTATCTCTTTCTCCTAGTACCGTTACTACTATTGTCCAAGACTTGCTTCAGTCAAAAATGGTTGAAGAAAGTTCAGAACGCGTAGTAACTGCTGGTAGATCAAAGACTCTTCTGCAACTTGCTCCAGAATTTGGTCTCTTGGGACTCGTCAGGGTTTCTCGACAAATACAGGAACTTATACTCGTGGACATGACTCTTAACGAGCATGCACGCGTTACGCTATCAGAAGAAGCTCCTTCGGGAGAAACTCTTCTTGAGGAGATTGAAGCTGCTCTTACTGAGCTGATTGTTGATGGCGCAATTCTTAAGGGAATTGGAGTTTTGCTTGAAGGCGATGTGCTGGAATCAGAGCTTTCCGTCATGTATTCAACGGGCCATGATTCGGCAACAATTTCTCTGGTACAAGCATTAAAGAGCACCTTCAGGGTAGTGGTGAAGCAGTTTGAGCAGTGTGACTTTGCCCTTTCTCAAGTAGAGAGCTCAAACAACATCGAGGACGTTTCTTCGTACTTACATCTTTCATTTGGACCGCGGGTTGTGGCTCAAGTTGTTTGCGATAACGCTCCTCTTCCAATGAAAGAGGGACTAAATGCTGATATTACTCAGCAGCTTGTTACCTCAGATGGTTTGAAGCTTGATGCATTAATGAATCTTATAAGCGCTGTTCAGAGCCTTTTCTTTGTTGAGGCTGTAGTTGTATCTGTACCTGAAGAAGATGTTTCCACCTCTTTGCTTAAGACAGATGCGCTAAATAAAGCGCTGTCTACTCCTGCGCTTTTGGTGCAAAAATTTGCTCAGTTTGAAGCATTTCCAAAACTGATCGTCACAAGAATGACTTCAAGAAACTTACTGAGAGATGCTGTTTCTGCCCTAAGATTTGCCTGTCTTTGTCCAGAAACTGTCCAGCTTTGGAAACAAGTGCTTGTTTCTGGCTGGCATCCAGTAAGTTCAGTGTAGGTATTTGGTAAGACTTACGCAGGTCATGTGCAAGAAATCGGTAAGGCTTGCGTAAGAAATCAGCAAGGTACTTGCGGGAAGTAGTACGCTATGTGCTGCGCTGGAACAAAGGTGTTTCTCGACTTTGTCTGCTCATCAAAGTCGTCAACATGGTGCTCATGCATCTATAGAAGTACGTGTAGGTTGTTTGAAGGAGAGATAGCTGCACTTGCTATCAAACAATGTGTTCCTAAGGAGGAAACATGGTTCAGGGTATTTTGATCCTCTTGGTCTTTGTGGCTGTAGCTGCACTGATGATGACTAAGAAGATCCCAACTCTGCTTGCCCTGCCACTGATGGCCATTTTGATTTGTGTCATCGCAGGCGTTCCAATGTTTGGAAAAGATGGTGACGGAAAAGAAATTGGCTGGCTGACATCGGTATTTGAGGCTGGTACCGTTCGCATGGGCGCCGCAATCATGGCTGTTATTTTTGGTGCATGGTTGGGTCAGCTTATGAACAAAACTGGTGTTACTGAGACAATCATCAAGAAAAGTGCAGAGCTTGGTGGCGATAAGCCCCTGGTAATCACCTTGATTATGTCTATTGCAGTGGCTGTTCTCTTCACGACACTTTCTGGCTTGGGATCCATCATCATGGTTGGCTCAATTGTTCTGCCAATTTTGATTTCTGTTGGTGTTCCCGCAGCTAGTGCAGCATGTATCTTCTTGATGTCCTTTACCACTGGTCTGGCACTCAATATTGCCAACTGGACAACCTTCGCTAAGCTCTTCAACCTAGACATTGCTCAGGTTCAGGGTTTTGAGGTTTATCTGGCTGTTGCAACTGGTATTGCAACTTTGATCATGATTGTTGTTGAGTTCAAGCGTAACGGCATTAAGTTTGCCTTCAGCGCTCCAGTTGCTGAGCAGAGCAACTCCAAGCAGCTCACCGGCGTTGCTGGTGGTCTTGCAATGCTGACTCCACTGATTCCTATTGTGCTTGTTGCTTTCTTGAAGGTTCCTGTTACCCCAGCATTTACCGTTGGTATTCTGTGGTGCCTGCTGTTCACCTCTAAGAGCTTTAGCAAGGCAATGAACCTTCTTGCAAAGACCTGCTATGACGGTGTAACCGACGCTGGTCCTGCAATTATCCTGATGGTCGGCATTGGTATCCTTTACCTTGCAGTTACCAACCCAACGGTTAAGGCAGTTCTTAACCCATTCCTGCTCGGCATCATGCCTCAGAACCTTGTTGCATACATCATCTTCTTTGCGGTCCTCTCGCCATTGGCTCTGTATCGTGGACCTATGAACATGTTTGGCCTTGGTTCTGGTATCGCAGCTCTTATCATTGGCCTGAACACCTTGAATCCTCTTGCTGTCATGGGTGCATTCCTGTCTGCAGAGCGCATCCAGGCAGGTGGCGACCCAACCAACACTCAGAACGTTTGGACTGCAAACTTCTGCGAGGTTGACGTCAACACCGTTACTCGTAAGATGCTTCCTTACCTCTGGGCAGTTTCCATCGTTGGTGTAATTCTGTCTGGTGTTCTGTACTTCTAAGTTCTGACCTTGGGGCGAGAAGACCCTCTTGTTGTGGGCTTCTCGCCTCGTTTTATCTTTGCAGCTGATAGATTGCTGTAAATCGAGGAGGAAACGTGAAAGTTCGTATTGGAATCGACGTTGGCGGAACATTTACTGATGCTGTCGCCATCGACAATGATACGTACGAAATTATCGGCACGGTTAAAACACCTACCACACACACCGCTGAAGCGGGTGTCGCAGCAGGTATTGTGCAGGTGCTTCATGGTGTTATGGAGCAGCACAACATTAAGCCTGAAGATGTTGTCTTTATTGCTCACGGTACTACCCAAGCAACAAACGCCCTGCTTGAGGGCGATGTTGCGCAGGTTGGTATCGTAACGCTTGGCAGCGGCCTTCAGGGAGCTAAGAGTAAAAGTGATACTAACGTTGGCGATATTGAACTTGCTGCCGGTAAATTCCTGCGTACCAAAAATGCTTTTGTAGACACATCCTCCGACGTAGAAGCTGGTATTAAGAGCGCAATCGAGCAGCTTTTCTCGGATGGTTCAACTTCTTATGTTGCTGCTGAGGCATTTAGCGTAGACGATCCAACTAACGAGAACGCTGTTATTGCAGAGTGCTCTGATAGAGAAGTTCCTGCTACGGCTACAAACGACATTTCCAAGCTTTATGGCCTGGCTATTCGTACTCGTACAGCAGTTGTTAACGCTTCCATCATGCCTAAGATGCTTGAAGCTGCAAATATGACCGACAAGAGTATTCGCGAGGCCGGTATTGAGTCACCACTTATGGTTATGCG
>JABZHK010000032.1:0-9967 GCA_015258885.1 Atopobium sp. | reverse complement strand
AATTGCAGAAGCTATTTCAACGTCAATTCCCTGCAATGTTCCAGCTTCTGAGGCCACAACCATTGGAGCTGTTACTGACTGAGTACGTAGGCCAACGGTCAAGGTGCCAGCTGTGTGCAGTGAGGAATCAGGAATCTTCTGCTGACGGGCTTCTCGCTTCTCTTGGATTGCCTCTTGCACTGACTTGACGTGGAACCATTTATCCAGATCAATGTTGATAGGACCAATAGAGCATCCTGTCAAAACAACAGCAAGTGCTATAAGAAGTAACACCTTAAGAGAACTTTTACCGCGCGTCATCAGAACTCCTTCTTCTATTCAGGCGTCTTTTCAGCTGACCTGGTATTTGACCCCACACTCGCATACTGGAACGTTTGCTTTGCTACCGCAGCAGCTCCACTAGTAGTTCTCTCGCCTGCGAGACCCTTTGTCTCTTTGATATAACAGGCGGTATGGCTTACTTCTAGGACGAGCCATGATCATTTACGTGCGCACACGCAAACTTACGTGGATCCCTTTGACCTCGTCTGTCATGGACTAAAAGCTCACGGAGAACTTCGCAACCACAGACCTGAAAAGACTTATCAAGTATAGCCGTTTGCAACCATAGGTAACTCACCATACGCGAGCTAATGCGCCTACGGTTACAGAATGCACGCCTGCGGCACAAAGTACTCTAGTGGCTTCTCTAATTGATGCTCCCGTAGTTACAACATCATCTAAAAGTAAAATATTTGATTGATTAACCGGAACAGTACAAGCAATACTTCCTTTCAAATTTATCTGTCTTTGAGCGGATGAGAGTGTTCTTTGGTCCTTTGCATGAGGACGTATAAGCACGTCGTACAAAGGCAAGCCTGTAAGCTGGCAAAACGATTGAGCTACAAGTTCCATATGATCAAAACCTCTGCGCGCGTACGCTTCTGCAGTTGCTGGAATAAAGGAAACGCCATCAATTTTTGAACTATCAAAGCGAGAGGTACCGTCACGAGCTTTCCATGCTGAGGCTTCTTCAAGCGCACACAATATGGCTGCAGCAATTACCGGTGCCAGTCGAAGCTCGTGTCCATCCTTAAGCGTCAAGATCAACCGTGCAGGAGGACCCTTAAATCCCATGGCACAAATGACCGCTCTACTCTCCCACTGAACAGGTCGTTTCTTTTTATCTGCGCACTCTGAACAGACGAGCTTCCCATATGGAGCGCCGCAATTAGGACATGCCCACTGCTGAGAAATCCATGGCAGCTTTGCCCGGCACTCATCGCAGAGGAGCTGGCCGGGTTTCTCGCACACAACACAGCGTGTAGGAGCAAGCAGCTCGAGTGTTGAGTTTGCCGTTGCAGTAAGGATAGATGTAGGTTGCATTTTTACCCCCAAAATCTGGGGGCTGACAGTGAATACAGTCTAGATCAAAGGTCGCAAAATGGAAGGTATTTTAGGTAAACGGAAAAAGATGGCTTATCTAAAGCTCCTACCAGTGAGATTGTATTTTGTGAGGATTCGGCTAACGGATGTTTGCCACGGAAGCCATAACAAAATCGAGAAAACAAGCGTTGCTACGCCGTGCGTTAGATCAAGCGGAATTGAAGCCGCAAACGCGAGAAGAGCGGATTCAAGCGTTAAAGGATGTACAAATCCAATAACAAAGTACACGTTCATTACAAGGCCAAAGAATGGTCCGGATATAAATGCCCAGATCATAAGCAAGAAAGGTGGAAGTTTGTGGGGTTTCTCGCCTTGTTGGACGGATGTGCGTTTAGAAGATGCAGGGTGAGCTGAGGTAAAAGTTGCAAGAAGGCCTCCCAGATAGCCAACAAGCCCCCACGCATACATCTGCCATGGCGTCCACGAGCCCTGGCCGAAGAAAACGTTTGAAAGAAGCGCAGATAAGGCACCTACCAAAAAGCCCGCATGCCTGCCAAGAAACGCTCCCGCAAAGATAGCAACTGCGGAAACAGGCTTTACGTACGCGAGTGGCGCAAAGGCAATTCTTCCCGCAGCACCTAAGGCGCTAAAGACGGCAGTAGGTACCAAATTGGCAACTGAGGGCTTCTTTGCCTCAAAACTTAACATAAATAATGCAACTGAAATGATCGCTAAAATAATTGAAGATGCCGCAGTAAAATCGGGAAAATATATTGTTTCAACAGCAAGGATAATAGGTGTAGCAAAGAGTGCTACAACCTCTAAGACTATTGATAACGTGTGCCGGTTATCCACGACTACCTCACGCTTGCCGTCAAAACAAAAATATCGAGAAGGTCTGTCTTATTTTGGCATAAGATGATTTGAAACTACAACAAGGAGGTCTCATGATCTATCTGGGAAACTTTAGCTATAACGACGAGCTTGATTCTACTGACAACTACTGCCTTATGCCTTGCATTGTTGAGGCAGACTCCACAGATCATGCACTTGAGCTTTTCTCGGAGCACCTTATTGAGGTTGCAAAGACATCTGACCTGCTTGATGGTGCAAAAGAGATTTTCTTGGATTCCATTGTTGAGTTGGGAGAAGTTCCAACCACTCCTCTGATTGCTCAGTGGCAAAAGATTATGCCTGCAGGAGTTGGCCTTTGCAGCATTACCAGTACCCTTCCAACGCTTGATCTTGATGATGAGACGGCAAATGCGTACGGCTTCAATGAGCATTCTCACGATCATGAGGAAGATGAAGAGGAGCATGAACACGAGGAGTTTGGCGACATCAACGATCTTGACGATGAACTTCTTGAGGAGCTTGGCCAGGACGAGGAGCCATTCTTGAGATTCTAGCCACCTACTCCGCCGACCATACCCAAGAGTTCTCAAAGAACTCTGAGGTTGGCTCTGTCAGAGAAATCTGGCCATCAAATACTAAAGAAACGTTATCAGCAACGCGCGATATCAACTGCATGTCGTGCGTTGCTATTACTATGGTTGCACCTTCTGACTGTGCGCGAGAAAGCAAATTGACAACAGCATCTTTGGTTGGGGCATCTAGACCCTTTGTTGGCTCGTCAAGAATAAGCAGACGCGCTTTTGTAAGCAGCACTTTTACGAGAGCTAAGAGTTGCTGCTGTCCACCAGACAAATCGTATGGATGAGAAGACATAAGCTTCTGATATGTTGTTCGCGCAAGAAGTCCTGAAGCTTCCAGAAGCTCTTGAACATCCTGATCAGAATAGGCGCCACTTTGTTGCCACTGGACAAGCTCCTCGCCCACACTTTGGCAGGTAAAGAGCAGCTCGGGATCTTGTGGAATGTATCCTTGGGATTGCTGGAGCTGGTTGTAGATATGTCCGCGCCTTGGACGGAGAACACCTGATGCAAGCTTTAGCAGCGTTGACTTACCTGAGCCATTACCGCCTACGAGCGCACGAATTTCTCGCCCCGTGACCTCAAGCGAGCACTTGCTGAGTACCAGCTGCTCACTCTGTGGATACGCAAACGTCACGGCGCTGAACTCGAGCACGGGCGTGTTGTCGGCCGCGGTGGATGCTTGGTTTGGCGCGGAGCTGCGAGGACAGAGCGCCTGGCGAGAAGAGCTGTCTGCTTGGAGCGCATCGGGCTTCTCGCCACCAAGGCAGACGCACGCGTCAGCGAGGTGCTCAAACGCGGTGACGTCGTGGGTGGCAACAAGCACGGCAACGTTGAGCTCGCGCGCCACTCGCTCCAGGAGCGCGGTGAAACTCTTCTGCGCAAACGGATCCAGCTGCGAGGTTGGCTCATCCAGCAAAAGCAGCTTTGGGCGCATGACAAGCGCTGCGGCAAGGGCCACGAGCTGCTGTTCTCCCCCGGAAAGCTCGTTACAGCGCTTGTGCAAGAGCGATTCCATACCAAAGAAACTGACCGTCTCAAAAATTCGACGACGCATTTCTTTCTCTGAAACGCCTCGATTTTCCAGGCCAAAAGCCAGCTCTTTCAAAGGTGTCTCACACACAAGTGCTTGTGAAGTGGCTTGCGGCACAAATGCAATGGTGTCTACGGATTGCGCCTGCGTCATCGTAGAAACCTCTTGGCCGCAAACAACAATTGAACCCTCTCGTCTACCTTGAGGCACAATCTCGGGCTTAATGAGGCTCAAAATGGTGGACTTGCCTGAACCAGTTGGTCCCAGTAAAAGACTAATCTGACCAGCACAAACCTCACAGGAAAAATCTTCTACAACGTTGCGGTCTGGAGTTAGAGCATACGCAAACGAGAGATTTTGAATAGCAAGAACTACTTCTTTACTAGCTGAAGTAGTAAGTGAATTCTGAATATAGGAAGAATGCTCATTCATACAGACTGCTCCCATAAGACAGTATCAATACGCACAAAAATTACTGGTAAAACGGTAAACAGTACTACGCCCAGATACCAAAAACTCACTTGGAACTCTGGCATAGTAGGATAAAACTGCCAAGCTTGTACCAGCATATACAAACAAACCGCTGCTATACCGCTTAAGAAAGTAAATACCAGCAACGCCACAGTATCATAGGCGTCAAGCACTTCAGCGCTCCATCTACTCCTGTGCCCTGCCATCCCCCAACCTCGAGACACGATAGACTGAAACGTACTCATCGACTTCTCCAGCGCGCTCATGCACACTGCGTTAATGGTGGCAGCTGATTGCACAATAGTTTTTCTCGCGCTCAAAAGACGGCTTTGACTTGGAACACGGCTTTGCTGATGTGACTGCACAGCAGAATCACACCTTCTAGCTGCGGTATTTGCTGACTGAATTTGACGGGCTGTTGTCAGATCAGAAAGTAGTTGTGGCATAAGCTGCACAGAAAGACTCAAGACCAGCTGCAATCCCGGAAAGCGCACGCTTGATCGCTGTAACATCTCGAGCGGCGATACTACTGCAAATAGGCACTCAAGCCAGCTCAAAGTACTTACGAGCACAAGACCCGAGGTAGCCCCGTACACCAGACTTTCTGCGTACAGTTGCGTGTGCCCAAAAGAATACAAAACGGTAGATCCAGATGCCGAGAAAAACGGATTAATTATCGCCATCAATATAATAATTGGAGCATACCAAACAAGCTGTTTAACAGCATGTTTGGTGTCAAACAACTGAATTGTACAAAGCTGCGCTCCTAGAAAAGCAATCAGTGCACAGAGAGGTTGAAAAGAAAATGCGGCAAGTGCTACCTCACATCCAAACAGTACAACCGTAGCAAGTGGATGAAGGCGAGAAAAGCTTGTGCGCGCGAGATTCATTAGTTCACCGCGTTAACGTACATCCAAACAACCGAATCGCCATCATGCAGAACATATGCATCAGACGTGTAGTTAGGCTGAACACCGTTAACTGAGTATACCCAGCCGCTCTGTGGACCGTGGTCACGCTCTGCAAGCCCATTAATAGCCGCAACGTACATACCAAACGACGTGCTACGTGCATTTACCCCGGCTCCACTTGCAAGCAACGCATCATAGACTGACGTACCCTCTTGCACCTGGAGGTTGACGGTAAATGAAGACCCTTTGGCTGCAGAGCCGTCAACCGTAACACTTACAGAAAGCGCATTATTCTCTTTACGAGGAGCAGCTACAGCGTTTGTTGAGTTACCAGAGTTAGAAGGCTCCGACGTTTTCTGATTAGAAGAATCCTGCGTTTTAGACGCATCAGCATTTGATTGAGCATCAGGAGTAGAGCTCCCTTGCGTCTGTGACGTCTGAGAGTCTGCTTGCGTGCCAGAAGCACCTGCTGCCGTCTGACCTTGTGCGGTAGGAGCTTCTTGAGCAGAAGTGCTTGAAGCGGGCGTAAAGAAATACTGGACTAATGTCCATGCAAAGAAAAGCATGAACACAAAAGATACTATTGATGCTGCCAAATAGAGAATCCGTTTGGATTCTCTTGTGAGCTTAACCACTATCTCACCTGGCCTCGGCCATTGGGAACATGGTGAATTGCAGCAGTTTCTTTCTTAAGCAACACTACAAACACTGCAAGAACTGCACCAGAAGCAAAGAAACCAAAGACACTCAGAAGTGGAATGGTAGGTGCAGAGGACACCTGCTGTGGGGCAGCAGCCTGCTTATTTGAGTATTCAGTAGGTGGAAGCTGCTTCTCGTCAGAGTTGTTATCTGCAGTCTTGTTCTCAGATGGAGCCTTTGTAACCTCCTCACCAGCACTCACAGCGGTGGTCGAGGAAGTTTCATGCGCAGCTGGAGATGAAGGATCTTGAGCTGGCACGTTTGTAGCTGTGGAATCTGTCCTGCTAAAAATGTCTCCAGATGGCTGGGTATTCTCGCCAGAAGGTTTCTGATTAATAAGCGAGAAAAGCGTGCCGGAGTCGTTGGTGTAGTAAAGATTGCCCTCAAAATCTGCAATGACCGACGACGTGGTGTAGTTCTGATGATTCTTATCTGGAGTGTAAATCTGAGCTGCTCGGCTGGTGCCCAACTTGTATACCCATACGCCACCAGGTAGACCGTTTACCGTGAAGTAGGCGTAGGTACCGTTTTGCTGAACAGAAACAAGAGGGGTGCTCTGAGACTTACCCTTGCCAGCACGAGCCTGGTCAGTCACCGTAAAGGTGTCAAGAGAAATCACAGAGATAGTTCCGTAACCCTCAGCATCGACGCCGTTAACAAAGACGTTAGAACCGCTGATAGTTGGTGTAGAGGTAGACTCTGCTGCAAATTTGACCTGCTTCTCCTCAACAAGAGAAGAGCCATTTCTTCTAATCAAGTGCAGCGTACCGTCATTTCTGGTTACGGCAAGATAGGTTCCATTACCGTTTTGATCAACGGAAACAGGAACAATACCTGCACGAATTGGTGAACCAAGGTTAAGCTCGGCCTCAATGGCGCCGGTTGTACCGTTGATAAGCCTGACAGAGGACGACTCGTCGCCAATCATAAAGTCCGAGCCAGAAGCCGCTGCGCCAGACCAGTAATAACCTGAAGGCTGACCAGAGGTTGCTCCAGGAATATTTGCAGGCTGTGCATTCTGCTTCCAGCGAAGCGCACCAGTAGCAGCGTCAACAGCAATCATGTAGCCACCAGCTGCGTCAAATCCACTCATCTTAGTAAACTCAGCCAAAATGGTGCCGTTATTAACCGTCAGGCTAGAAACAGACTGCAGCGCATTGGTGGTATCCAGCGGCTCTGTCTTCCAGATACACTCCATAGTTGTTGCCGAGAATGCGGTAAGGCATCCATCATCGGTAGCAACAACAATCATGCCATTAACGTACAGAGGACGTGCAAAGTACGAGACCTTGGAGCCAATCTGTGCCTCGGCAATAAGGTTACCTGTTGCAGCGTCAACTGCTTTGAGAGTAGAACCGCTTACGTAATAGACCGTATCATGAACAATGACCTGATCAGAAATAAATCCAGGTGTATTCTGAGTTCCTTCAGTGACACTCCAACGAAGAGCTGCAGAATTAATGGGGGTACTCTGCGTAGTAGTGGAACCGTTTCCGCTACCAAAACCGCTCCAAGATGCCTCGTAGTTAGGGTGCTCAGCAAATGGATTGATGACCAACTCATTTTGAGGAGTTGGAATGGAGCTATCCTGACCACCATATGTCCAGGTAATGGTAGTGTTTTCGTCCAAGGTAACATTGTTTGCCATCTTGTCCGAAAGCTGACCGTTTACAAAGAACTGCCACCATTTATAGGCGCCATCTACCTGCGCTGTTGCAAGCGTAAGTCCCTGTGAAGGCGACGTAATAGAAGACAAATAACCGCCCGCTGCATCGTAGGTAAGGCCGTTATTCTTCAGGTAGTCATACGTTACCTTGTCAGCAGTGGTACCCTTACGAACTTCAATAGTCTGCGTAGGAGCCCAGTGCTGAGGCTTACCGTCTTTATCAAGACCTACTACAGAAAGAGTGACGGAAACAAGCTGACTTGGATCTGGGTCTTCCTCTACAGGTCGAGCGCCCTTCTCGCCTGCCACGGTAAAGGTGGCAGAGACCTTCTGATTAGTAAGGGCCTGGAACTGCTCATTATCTGGATACAAACTTGCATAGCGAGAATAGCGTGCACTTGAAAGAAGTGCCGAAACCGTAACAGACGTGTTGTACTCAGGAGTCTGTGCGAGAACAAGATTCTCGTTCTGAATGATTGTTGGCTGAGAAGAACTGTACGTGCGCGCCTGATCAGAAGGGCCCATGGGGTCGTATGTTGGGAACTCCGAAGGCACAATACCACTTGCGGTCTTATCGGTATTGTTAACATCATAAGACCAGGTCAAAGAGCCGTCAGCAGCACGATAGAACTTGTTTGGTGTAGCCAGGGATTCAGAAACGCTATCCTGCTTATTCTGCTGACCAGAAGGAGTAGCAAGTGCATCCCAGAAATGAGCCTTAGACTCATTCATCAAAGCAAGCTCTGCATCAATGTCAGCCTGATTAAGCGGGCTTACCGTAACCGTAAGAGTCTTAGAGACTGATACCTCAGGATTTTCTTTATCGGTAACGGTCAGAGTGATGTCTACCTGCTGCGCGGAAGCAGAAGGCAAAGGCTGGTACACCGTTCCCCTATAGCCATTGAACGTAATAGCAGCATTGGAGGAAGTGTATGTAAACTGATAGCGCTTTCCGTCCAAGCCAAAGTTCTTTGGCGTAGGCATCTGCAGGTCATCTGTAACCGCCTGAGCATTAATTGAGTGATTGGTATACACATCTTTAATACTTGATGCCGAGAAACGCCTGTTAATGCGCCTCAAGAGATTATTCTGTGCATCGGTAATAGCCGAAGGATCTCCGGGAACCGTTATGGTAAAGGTTTTCTGATAACTTGTCTGAGGAGCGTCGGAGCTGCTTAAAGAGACATTTGCAGTCAGCGTTACCTGCTTGTCACGAATGCCGCGGGTAACTGTTGCCTTATAGGGCTCAGTGCCATATCCATCAATGCGAACTACAGAGGTATCTGAGCTAGTCCAAGTGACCTTAGACCATGAAAGTTGGTTTCCATCTGCGGAAACAAGCTTATGTGGAAGAGTAAAGTCTGAAGTTACAGAAGATTCATTCTGTCCTGCCGCGTATGATGGCGCAAGGTTTTGAGATACGTCAGCAAGTTGCGCCTGAGATTTTGCCTCATCCCAAGGAATTAAAACATTGCAGGTATATTGGACGGTCTTTCCGTCTTTAGAAAGTTCAAAGGTAACTTTTGCCTGACGGAGGATAAGAGTGCTTCTCTGGTTAGTAAAACCGGCCGCATCCATCCAGAAGTACTCAATAGAACCATTAGTCGCAAAATCAGTAGAAATGCCTGCGTGAGCATATGAGGCTGTCGAAGACATCTGAACAGATGCCACTCTAACGTTAACCTCTCCAGCACCAATACGACGCAGCTCTTCTGCAACCATGGTGTTGAGGTTAGTATCTACCCCATAGCGAGGTTTTGGCTTATAGAAGGAATTAGTCAGAGTTTCTACTGCCTGATCCAGCGTTTTGTGTGGATAGTCAGTCTCATTTGTGGTTGCTGCAACACCAGGGCCTGTCTCTTCAGAGGTTGTGGTTGCACCACTTGTAGCTTCTACCGTACCAGAAGCAGCTTCCGTACCAGAAGCGTTGTCCTGAGCAGTAAGGGCATTCTCTGCTGAGGAGGTTGCAGTAACAGTAGTGGTCAGCTCCCCCGCTGCTTCTGCGAATGCAGGAGCTGGTAAGAGCGCAAACACTAAAAGTATGGAGAAAAGGCTATTGAGCGCCTTTTTAAACATGCTTCTAATTCCTTCCAACTTGTGGTGAATTTAGCCTTCTTGCCAAAACAAGCACCACAATTCCAAGTACAACTAAAGGCAGACTGAGTAGCTGTCCCATGGTAATAAAGCTGCCAAAGAGATAGCCAAGCTGCTCGTCAGGAACACGGACAAATTCCACGACAAACCTAAAAATGCCATAGAGCATCAAAAACGTTCCAATGAACGTTCCTTGTGGACGAGGAGGGTACTTCCTAGAAAGGACGTACAAAATAGCAAACATCACAAGGCCCTCGAGAAGTGCTTCGTAGAGCTGAGAAGGATGACGGTAGAC
>JABZHK010000031.1:0-10130 GCA_015258885.1 Atopobium sp. | reverse complement strand
GTTTTGTAAATGGTGTAACTGGCTTAGCAAGCTGGGTGGTCGACAGAGTCTGTGGAGTCTTTAACGGTGTTGTTGGAGCAGTAAAGGCACTTCTTGGTATTCACTCGCCTTCACGCGTCATGGCTGGTCTTGGTGGCTACACAGTGGACGGCTTTGTTGTTGGTATTGCAGGCGGTAAGCGAGACGTTTACAAGGCAGCACAGGACCTCGCAGAAGCTGCTCAGAGTGGCGTTGATGGCTATGCGCTTAATGTCCCCATTAACAAACAAATGGATATGACTGCGTCACTTGTGGCTAATGGCATCTACGCAGATACCAACCAAGCCATTGCAGATCTCTCAGCACAGATGGATGTCATGACTAAGCGCATTGAGGATGCATACGGAAGACCCGTAAGAGTTGACGTGAACAATCGTGAGTTTGGTCGCATGGTAAGAGAGGTGAGCGCATAATGCGCACAGATATTAGATACACAACCTCTGACGGAAGCAAGTACATGGAGTTTGGAGGGGCTGACAAGTCCCTCCACTACATGGAACACGAACTCAGAGACTGGATGTGGTCATACACATCCGGCAAGAACTCGAGCAGAATTACGTCATTCAGACGGCGTGATCATAAGCCAAAGACAATCAAGTTTCCTGTTGGTATTGCTGCTGAAAGCGATGAAGAAGGCTTAGAGCTTCGTAACAAGATTATTGAGCTTGGCGAGAAAGACATCTTAAACCGCGCTCCAGGAACGCTCACAGTAGGCTCTTGGGGTATCCGCTGCTACATCATTGGCGGTGCGCCGACTAATTACTGGCTCTCTGACAAGTTCGCAGAGTTTGTTTTAACGCTTCTTGTCGAAGACCCTACATGGTTTAAGGCAACTACGCTCTACTTTGAACATGAGACAGCTGGTGCGGTTGCAGGCGTTAAGCCTGACTTCCCAAGAGACTTCCCCCTCGACCTTGTCCAGGGAAAGCCCGCTAAGTCATTCACTAATCCTTCTAAGAGTGCTTCTCCTTGGCTCTGGCGAGTTTATGGTCCTGCTACAAACCCATACGTCAGAATTGGTGAGAACCTGCACAAGGTCAATACGACTATTGCAGCTGGTGCATATCTTGAAGTTGATTCTCAAAGTAAGACGGCTGTTGTAGTCCAGGATAACGGCACCCGCGAGAACGTCTACAAGTTCCGAGAGCGCGGAGCTCACGGCTCTGGCTCTTACCTCTTCGAGCCAATTAAGCCAGGAACTGATGACATCACATGGGATAACACGTTTGACTTTGACCTCACACTCTATGAGACGCGCTCTACACCTCCATATGAGAAGGAGCAACCACAGGGTGAAACTCGTGCACCAAGGGCAGTAAGCACTCAGAGTGCGTCTAGTGAGGTGAGTGCATAATGCCAGACATCAGTTATACAGACGCAACACATCTCGATATTGGCGTGCTCAAAGGAGCACGCCTTGACCTGGAATATGGAGACACTGGCAACGACTTTGAGCTCACGCTCGACATTGACTCTGAGCAGCGTCTCGATGATGGCGCATACGTCTATGTTGAAGGTACTGAGTGGGGCGGTGTGGTAGATGCACGAGAGTCCAACTCAGGCAACAACACAATCACCTACATAGGTAGATCATGGCAAGGAATTATCAGAGATAAAGTCCTTGAGCCACCAAGTGGAGAAGACTATCTCAGTGTGCGTGGAGAAGCTCACGGAGTTCTAAAGCAGCTTGTTCAGCGTCTTGGACTTGCTAGCCAGTTCAAAGTCTCAGAAGAGACCTCTGGCATTACCGTTAAATACACCTTCGACAGGTATTGTGACGCTTGGACGGGCATCAGAAAGATGCTTGCTGATTCTTCATCGCGTCTCAACATTGAGTATGACTCCATTGAGCGAATGATTGTGCTCTCGGTAAAGCCAATTACAGACTGGACTGATGGTGCAGACGCAGAGCATTCTGATGTAACCATTAAACGCGTTGTAAGACCTTACAACCATCTTATTTGCCTTGGTTCTGGTGAGCTTAAGAATCGTATCGTTGTGCACTTCTACGCAGACGCGCGTGGCAATATCTCCACAACGCAGACACTCTTTGGCATTGATGAGCGCACAACCACCTACAACTACACCAATGCAAGTCGTGAAGAGCTTGAGAAAGACGGTCCTAAGAAGCTCAAAGAGTATCAAGCTGCTGACTCAATTAACGTCACACTGGATGATGATGAAGAGTTCGGAATCGGTGACATTGTTCCTGGTATAGATCCTGTGACTGGCTTGCACGTTACAGCAACGGTCGGAACCAAGGTCATTATTGTCACAGATACCCAAGTGAGTATTAGCTATAAGGTTGGTGGCACTGCAAGTAACACTTCTTCATCTGGTACCGCTGAGCACGGTTCTTCCACAGGCTCTGGCGCAGTATCAAGCTCATACACAGCCGGTACTGGTATCTCTATTGCTGGACGCACCATCTCTGCAGAAGTATCAAGAGCAGACTTCAAGAGCCTTGAGAATAAGGTCAATGAAGCACGCAAAGTGGCAACGGACTCAGCCAGTGAGATTGGCAGAGCCACACTGCAAGTTGACTCTAAGGTGGCAGAAGTCACTGCAACTACACCTCTCAAGGCTCAGCGCACAGGTGGCACAGTCGCACTTACTCATGAGTCTTCTCGTGTGACCGCTGGCACATACGGCTCTGAGAGCGATATAGACGCTTCTTGGGGTGACACAGTCCAATTAGGCGCAACGGTAAATGTAGACGCTTTAGGACACGTCACAGACGCCCGTACGCACACCGTAAAGCTTCCAGCAAAGCCAACATACACAGCACAAGAAGTCGGTGCAGCTCCTGCAAGCCACACTCACCCATATGCTGGCGCATCAACACCAGGCGGTGATGCTAACGCTGCTAAGAAGCTCTCACAGCCACGAACCATCAAGCTGGTTGGCTCTGTAAGCGGTACAGCAGTCTTTGACGGATCTAGTGACGTGACTATTAACGTCCAGGGAGCAACTCAAGGCGGTGCAGCCACACCGTCCTTCCCTGTTGGCTCTGTCATTGAAACAACTTCATTTGTTAACCCTGCAACAAACTACGGAGGTAGATGGCAACAACTACCTTCTCTTGGCTGCTTTAAATGGGAAAGGACAGCTTAATGGCAAAAACAAGTGGCTTTGCACGCTTCCAATGCGACAGGTGCAAGAAAGAAGCCTTTCTGCTTGAAAGTGACTTTGCAACATCGCAATGGAAGAGCATAAGCAGAGTATCAGCAGACGGTGTGCAGCAGAGTTATCTTCTCTGCCCTGACTGCGCTGCAAAGTATCGTGAGCTCGCACGCAAGCGTGATGAAGAGTTCGCTCAATTCATGGTAAAGGAGGGCTAAATGGCTTTTGATGGTGTTATTTCATTTCAGGGTAAGGACCACATTACAGCCCCTCAGATTGGCAGGTTAATTGCTGGTGTAGCTGGCTCTGTTCGTGGCATTTTGCAGACACAGAATCAAATCAAGGCTGCCATGCAGACTGCCAACAGGGTTCGCATTGACACTGGTGACGTGCTTTTTGACGCTCGTATGGTAACTAATGAGGAGCCTTTTGAGCTTAATGTTGCTAATGGTCGTGCAGGTTATAAGCGTAATGACTTGGTCGTGCTCAAGTACTCTAAGCAGGTTGGCGGTGTTGAGAAGTTCACTTGTGAGGTTATCCAGGGCACTCCAACCAATCAAGGTAATCCGACAGACCCAACCTATGTAAAGGGTGAAATTCTCTCCGGCTCTACTACGGCTTGCATGCCCCTTTACAGACTGCCAATCAATGGCATTACCGTTGGTGAGCCCGTATCTCTGCTGCCTACTATCAACGTTCTTGGAGACGACAAGAAGCAGTCTGACACTGACTTTGACGTAATCTACCTGCAACCACAAGGCAGCTACAACAACTTCTGGCACATTTACCGCACAGGCGATTCTGTAACCATCAAGGTCAGAGGTTGGTTGGCTAACAATGTTTCTTACGACGCTGTCCGTTGCCCCTTCACTCTTCCAGAAGGTTCAAGACCACCTCTAGTAGATCATGACAAGTACAGCTCAGCCACAGACGGTAATGAGTCAATCGTCTATGACTCAGGTATTTGCCCCGGACACGCTGACGTTATTACTGCTATCTCAGCGAGACCTGACGGCAACATTTACCTTCAAGACCAAGGAGGGAAAGTCTCTAACGCATGGCGTTATGGATCCCTCACATTTACGGTAAGTCACTAGGAGGTGAGGTCATGAACATCACAGCTGAGATGGTGTCTTTCTTCGTTTCAATTATTGGAGCGTTCATCGGCGGTTTCGTCGCAATCTCGAACTGGCAGCGAGCAAATCGTGAAGAGCGCGACAAAGAGGACGCGTGGAAGAGTACTATCACTAACACTCTCACGCGCTTAGAGACGCGCCAGCAGGTCATGAACGAGCAGCTAGGCAAGTATCAACAGTCGCTCTCTGACTTGACCGCAACACTCACGCAGCATACAGCTGAGCTTTCCGTGGTTGGCATCGTAGCGCGAAGGGCGGATGAAGTCTCAAAAAAAGCAGCAACAGACCTCGCCGAGGTCAAAACCGACGTGAGAAATTTAGACTCACGCATCACGAAGCTTGAGAAGTAAAGGAGAACAACATGATTAACTGGAAAGTACGTCTTCACAATCCCGCATGGTGGCTTGGCATGGCGGGTATCGTCATGAGTCCTGTCCTGGCATATTTGGGACTAGCTTACTCAGACCTCACCACTTGGGGCAGCCTTGCTGATGTGTTTGTGAAGTTCATCAGCAACCCATACCTCATTGGCACTGTGGTTGTTGCCGTCTTGGGTGCTATTGGTGTAACCGTTGACCCAACTACAAAAGGACTAAGCGATTCTGCGCGTGCAATGACGTATGTACAGCCCTCTGAGCGTCCTGCAAGTTATATGACAGGAAACGCTGAACCAACTAACACACAGCCAAAAGAAGAGCCAACAAAAGAAGAGGTAAACAATGCTTAGGGGCATTGATGTAAGCGGTTATCAGGCATTGGGTGCGAACTACTCGCACCCAAATGTCGAAACTGCGTACAGTGGTTCTGACTTCGTGATTGCTAAGGCTACCCAAGGCACACAGCCAATGAATCGCTACATGACTGCACAGCTTCAGCGTGCGCTTGCTGATGGCAAGCTTATTGGTGTGTATCACTATGCAGAAGGTGGCTCACCTGTTGCAGAAGCTGACGCATTCGTGGCATGTGTATCTAGCTACATTGGCAAGGCTCTCTTATGCCTGGACTGGGAAAACGGTGACAACGATGCGTGGGGCTCAACGGTATGGGCAAGGCAGTTCGTTGACCGTGTATATGCTAAAACAGGCATCTATCCTGTTGTGTACACCTATCCTGCTGGACGCTCGCAGGTAGCGTCTTGCGCTGACGTGTCACGCCTTTGGATTGCAGGTTACCCAGACAATCGCTTCTCGTGGGAATTGCCTGCCATGATCTACAACACGGGTGCATGGGGCGATTGGACCATTTGGCAGTATTCCAGCGCAGGTGGTACTGTTGACCTCGACGTGGCAAAGTTGACCTATGCAGAATGGGAGCAACTCGCACAGGGTGAGTCCAAGTTCGAGCCACACTGGGTCAAGAACTCCACAGGCTGGTGGTATGCGACCAGTCCAAGCTCTTACTATTACAGCCAGTGGGCGTTTATCAATGGCTCGTGGTACTACTTTGACGCACGAGGATACGCAGTCACAGGCTGGTTCTTTGATGGTTCTGATTGGTTCTACCTTTGCCCGGATGAAGGACCTCAAGAGTGCGCAATGCTGACAGGTATGCAACACATTGGAAGCTATGACTATTACTTTGCGAGTGATGGTCGCATGGCAACGGGTATCTTCGATGCTGAAGGCAAGAAGTACCTTGCTTCTGAGAATGGCAACCTGCTCCCTGCTGGCGTTCACGTTCATAATAACCACGCTTACGCAGTCAACGCGGATGGTTCTGTCCAGGCTGACAGTACGGTGCAAGTAGACACTGATGAAGCTGGTCGATTGACTTCACTGCACTAACACACAACCCCTCTTGCTTCGGCAGGAGGGGTTCTTTTTTTTATGGCGAGTTGGTATAATTGAGCTACTAAAAAAAGAGCGGTGAGGTTGTTTCACCCGTTCTTTTATACGGGCTGTGTATAGTTCATAGCCCTAATTTTTATGGGTAAATACTCCACTCTGTAATTTACGTGCCTTAAAACGCCTTACAACAAGCCGTTTAGCTGGGAAAACGTAGCCACAAACTAGCTAATATAAAGCGTAGAACAGACTTGATATTTTGTGTCCTTTGCGTGTCCTAATTCTCTAAAACACACCAATTTAGCGAACCAGCTTTTTATATAATCGCAGGTAAACTATAGTATGAAACATACAAACATTACTAGACGATACTATACCTGTATTGTGGATAGAATAAAAGACCAGTTAAAATGCTATGTAATACCTGTTTATGTCCTAAAATGTCCTAACCGTTAATTACTCTTTGCGCGGTATCGAATCCACGCTTCTCCCACGACATCAGCGAACTGTTGCCATTGTGGACGGTCGTAATAGATCTCTCCAACGTTCTTTCCAGCATGCCCCATCATCTTCTCTACATAATCAGAATCTATACCCAACTCCCAACGCATGATAGTGCGCCAAGAATTACGCAGATTTCTAAATGGAATGTATTTAAGATTCTTTTCTTTGAGAAGCCTATTCCATACATAACGCACTACCTGCTGACTTACTGGCTTTCCATAGCCTTTATCCGTAAGCCAGTCTGTATCAATGGAGAGAATGTCTTTTGACCATGGCTCTGGAATGACTATAGGTCTCTTGCTTTGTGACGTCTTTAGCTTGTTTAGTACTTCTCCGTTATTATCTACTTGTGTATCAATGTCAATAATGGCAAGCGTCATACCATCATATTTATAAGACATGATGTTTTCTTTTCTCACGCCTAATGACTCACCAACACGGCATGAACCAATGCCACAGAGAATAGCTGGGATATAAGCAACAGAGCCACGCAGAGCTTCTAAAACCTCGCAAAGTTCACTAAGCGAGTAAACAGTCGTATCAAGCTTGTTTGACTGCTTTGGCATTCTGTACGTAACGCTTGCAGGGTTTGCTGGTAGCAGCTCAAGCATGACGCACTTATCGAGGATTTTACGCAGCAACATAAGCGATGTCTCAGCGATTCCCTGCGTCATAGTGAGCAACCATTCCTGGATTCCAAGAGGTTTAATTGCCGTGATTGGCAAACTTCCCCAAACAGGATCTATATGCCTTGTCCATCTATTGACATAGTTCTTGTATGAATTCTGAGAAAGTTCTCCCGTCTTTAATTGCTCTTGCAACTCTGGAAGACACCACGCTTCAAAAGCTTGTCTGAGCGTTGGCACAGGCTTATCTGAACTATGCTCTATGCGTCTTTGCGCTAATACTTCATCAGCTTGTTTGCGTGTCCCATAGACGGTCTCAGAGTGTCTTGTGAACCCTCTGCCGTCTCCTGTGTCAGCCATATAGCGGATTCTACGTTTCCCAGGACCCATTGGCTGATTTGAACCCCATGAAGAGCGTTTACGTGGCATAATGTATATACCTTCCTAACGAGATGGAAGTTGCCCTCTGATTTGTCTTGGCGGACTCAGAGGGCTTTTTTGTTCCGTTACTCCCCTCTTATGCTCTTATCGAATAAGAGAGGAGACCTGCTATGGATAAATACGAGATACATCTTTCAGTTATCATCGTTGAGTTATCTGCAATCTTTTTCTTGCTGCTTATTAAACTTTAGGAGTTCCGTCATCTTCTGCACTCTTTGCTCTAGCGTTATCAAACACACAATATGTGCTAAACAGGCAAACTGAGAGAATGACAAGACTAAAAATCACGCCAAACCAGTCAAATGCAGCGAGATATTTAGGGATATTCATCAAGCTTGATATTGCGAAAATTACCATAAATGCAGCAAATGCAAGGCTGCCACATCCAGGATTGACTGTACTTACTTGCTCATTCTCAATATCTTGAACATGGATATCAAGCTCTACATTTTGTGACTTCTTAGAATGCTTAGTAGCTGTCTTTTTAGACGCTGCTCTTGCTATGTCACTCACGCCAACAGTAGTCCTTTTGTATAAAAAGCTGTTGATGGCTCTCTTTGGATTCTTGATAAAGCCAACACCCTTCTTGCCATAAAAAGGATTTACTGCCTTTTTAAGAATCCTTGTCATTCTTCCTGTTGTGCGTGCCTTAATTGACTTATTAAGGCTGAATTTTCTAAAGCCAAACTTCATGACTATTACCTCATCTCACTAGATGCTTGGTACCAGACAACAACGCCAACAACCTTGATAGACTGTTCGTTGCTAGTAAAAATAAGGTCTTCAAACTCTTCATAACTGTCAGCGGTGAGCATAAGAGAGTTGTTACCTTTGTACCAGCGTCTCATAATAGCTTGATAATCTTCGGTTTCTACCACGACAATAGATCCATTAGAAGGTGTAATTGTTGGGTCTAAAAGAACATGAGAGCCTTCTGGGATAACGCGGTTCATACAATTACCTTCTACTTCTAACACCATTGCACTAGGGTGATTTTTAGCAATGTTAGAAGGCACATTTACAGTCTTCTCACACACTTCTTCATCTACAAGTACTCCAGCATGTACTCTGCCTAGAGATACAAGAGGTAGATATGATTCGCCATTAGAGATTGCTTTCATCGCCCCTGGAATACTTGAGCGGTAGCAAGCGTTCATTCCGCCGTCTTCAATAATGTTGCTCTTGGAGATATTGAAGTGGTCAGCCATGCGCTGGATTGCCCCCATGCGTGGCTCAGAGAATCCACCCTCCCACTGAGAGACAGCACCTCTTGAGACACCCGCAATCTTAGCAAGCTGCTCCTGGGTAATCTGATTCATCTCGCGAAGCTTAATAATATTTTCCCTGATAGCCATGAGGTTTCCTCTCAGCGTTAAGTTTTTTTAACATTTTACGTTAAAATCTCTTGACATACAATGCTAGTTTATCTAGCATACTAATCAATCAAATTAAACGACTTGGAGAGGAGGTATTAAGCATGAGACGAAATGAATCACTTTTTGAAGCCCGCAAAGCTGCTGGTATTACAATGCAGGAAATGGCTGATGAACTGGGTATTTCTCGTCAAACCTATAGAAAAATTGAAGAAAATCCAGCCATTGCAACCGTTTTGCAAGCTAGACGTATCTGCGCTGTTTTAAGCCGTAGTTACGAGAGTATTTTTTTCGGTCGAAATGCTAGTTTAACTAACGTTAAATAGGTATTTTCCATCCTGCTTTTTATGCACCTTGTAAACCGAATAGTTCAAATGAGGGGGCAGAATTGAGGCTCTATGTTCAAAAGACTGCTTAAACGATTCTGCAAATGGCTTTATCAATACTTCCCTGAAGAGACTTACATCATCTTAGATTCTGACCGCGAGATTGGTAAATATGTTCGCGAAGTTACTGAGCAGAACTCCACTGATGATAAAGCTTCAGCATAAAGATTGTTGATTCTTGGCTCGCTGCTAGAAATGCACTAAATGCATCATTTCTTTTAAGTTTGCCATCTTCATCTGCAAATTCATCAAATACTCCAGTTTCTACTTCCGCAAGTTTTGACTTGGTTTCTTCCTTATTTAAGAGATCTAGAAACTCATTGAAATCTTTCATCTCTCTCCTTCCAAGCCCTCTCATTCGAACTATTCGGAGTGTACCTTGTAAACCGAATAGACGTAAATCGTTACAGGAAAAACAACAACACTTGCTCAGCTTCTTGAGTTGGTGAGTACCTGTCGCAATAAAGTGAATGGCTAATAGTTGCCAGATAACGTTGCATGGTCGCAGTGATAACCATGTAGAACCTAACAGTTCGCCACGCTAAGCGTGAAGAGCGGGCATAGACGCTTTATTGCTATGCGAGTAATTATTTAGGCACAAGTGTAAAAACAGCTACAAGCAAAGATGCTAGAGCAATAACGACAGAGACGACTGAAACAATACGTGAGAACCACGTCTCTTTTCTTGCGTCTTCTACATATCCCCTAAATGCTTCAT
>JABZHK010000030.1:0-10141 GCA_015258885.1 Atopobium sp. | reverse complement strand
GTTCACGGCTTTATATAACGACTTTACTACTTTAAAAGTGCCTTGTTTTCTGCAAAGTTGGCAATTGGGGTCAAAAACAAGTAGAATTGACACCCTCGCACGAGCGGAGAGAAGCGATTATGCGTATTTTGGAGGTCAAGTGTTATCTGACCTCGCGCTTGAAGCCAGTAATGAGTGGATAGCACAACATGCGTACTAATCGGAAGCCCCAATCGCGGAGGTCGATTTGAACAAATATATGCGTCATAGACGCTTACCTTCATGCTCTACCCTTATGACAGCACTTCTTGTAGTAGTGCTTGTTGCTAATACCTTTTTGTTTGGCGTCTCAAGAGCTCAGGCAGAGACTCTTGAAGAGCTCCAGGCCAAGGTAGAGCAGACCAATTCTGATTACGATGCCGCTAACCAACGCGTAGCTGAGCTGCAAAAGCAGATTGCAGACAATGAGGCACGTATTGCAGAGATTGAACAGCAGCTCCCAGAGCAGCGCTTAAAAGCTGCAGAGTCTATTAGAGCTATGTATCGTATGCAGCAGGGCTCCATGGGAATTATTGATCTGCTTTTATCGGCAGATAACTTTAATGATTTGATTGCTGTTGTTCAGTACCTTGAAATTATCCAGAACAAAAATTCAGATGCTATCAACCACCTTGTTGACCTTAGCAAAGAGCTTTCTGAGACTCAGTCATCTTTAAATGCACAGATGGCAGAGGCAGAAGAGCAGAAGAAGGCTGCTGAGGATGCTATGAATGCAGCAATTGCATCAAGAGAGCAATTGCAGGCAGAGCAGGCTGCGCAGGCAGCAGCAGAGGCAGCAGCTGCAGAAGAGGCTCTGAAAGAAGCTTCTACTGAGACTACCTTTACCAACGCTTCTGGTAATACCACTGAGGTCACTACCCCATCAACTCCTTCGGCTCAAAATGTTGATTGGTCAAGCGATAAGACCAACTTTGTAAGCAGCTGGGGCGCTCGAATTGACGCCTATCTTGCTGGCTCCCCTCTTGCTGGCTACGGCTCAACCTTTGCCGAGGCTGCATGGGCTTACGGCGTTGACCCGCGGCTCTCGCCTGCTATCTCTGCAGTTGAGAGTACAAAGGGTAGGTATAACTTCCTCCCCTACAACGCATGGGGCTGGGGGTCTTCAAGCTGGGGCAGCTGGGAAGAAGCTATCTGGGATCACACAGCTGGTCTTGCTGCTGGTTACGGCGGAAGGCTTTCTGTTTCTGGCGCTGCAAAGTACAACCCAGCAAATCCGAACGGTTGGTACTCTGCAGTTCTTACGCAGATGGAACTTATCTAAGTCTCTGATTACACAACCTTTAAAGAACGTTAAAACCCCGCAGTTTAGCTGCGGGGTTTTATTGTCGGGTGCGACTACGCGGTGAGCACGACCATGGCGAGGATGAGGGCAAAGCCGATGAGGTCGGCAACGCTAAAGGTGATTCCCAGCACCAATACGGTGGTAATAGTTGCCATAACGGGCTCGATAGTACCCAGAAGAACCGCCCTAAGTGAGCCTGCGTCCTTAACACCCTGCAGGTAAAGGCCGTACGCCAAGAAGGTTCCCACCAGCACACCAATAACTACCAGCAAAACACCAAAGGCGTCCAGCTGAGGCATGTGGTTCCAGGGCTGATAGAACACGGCAATCAGCGTGCCTGAGAACAGAAAAGCTAGGCCATTAACGGTAAAACTTCCCCACTTCTCCATCAAAGGCTTGGGCAAAATAGAGAGCGCTGCCTGAGCAAACGCACACATAACACCCCAAAAAATACCTGATGTTGGTAGGTTAAGCGTGCCGGGATTTCCTCCTGTTACCAAAAGATACGTGCCAATAAGCGCCAAAACAATGCCAAGAATCTCGCGACGGCGGGGCCATCGCCTACCAACCAAGCACACAAAGGCCAAAACGCCCAACATACCCAACGACTGCATAATGGTTGCAGTTCCAGAATTAGTGGCATTAACTGCGTAAATGTAAGCAACTTGCGAGAATAGAATGGCAAACAAACTAACTACAAAAATCTTTGCCAACTCTTTTGGCTTCCTAATGACAGTTGTGAGATTTTTTCTATCCAACGCAAAGGCGGTTCCCAAGAATAACCAGCAGGCACAAAGCTCACGAATATCAATCAGCCACATCGGATCAACGTGATAGGTATCAAGCAGGTATTTTGCAGCGGTTCCAAATGCGCCCCAGGAAGCTCCACCAATCAAGACAAAGAGCATTCCTCGATAGATTTTCTTCTTGTTATCAGGGGTTATTTCAGCGTCATCGCTTCCAAGTGCTTCCTCTTCTGCAGAAGCCTCTGTAGCATCTGCGGCCTTGGAAGACTCCACATCACTCTCATGAGAAATGAAACCATTCATCTGGGTATAAATCTTTCATTACAAAATACGGATACAAGTGTCACTTTTTCTCTGACGCGGTAGTATCACAATAACAAAAATCCACCTTTCCCTGCTCCGTGCAGAGCCTTAGGTCTCTAAACGGCTCAGTTAGGGCAAGATGGTCCCAAAAAACGGCATTAATGCTCACGTAAGTTTTCGTATAGATTGGCAGCTTATGATGTCTAAGTATTCGCAGATGGACAGCGCGTTTTCTGTTGGAACGCTTCATGCAGAAGACAAGAGCTTTAAGGTAATCTCGGCTGAGTGGGTTAACGAGATTTCTGGTTACGCCTATATCTTTAAGCACATTCCCACAGGTGCCCGCCTTATGTGGTTTGCCTGTGACGATGACAACCGCTCGTTTGCCATTGCTTTTAAGACACCTCCTGTAGATCACACCGGCGTCTTCCACATTCTGGAGCACTCAGTTCTCTGTGGCTCCGATGCCTATCCTGTTAAGGAGCCGTTTGTTAACCTGCTCAAGACCTCTATGCAGACGTTCCTGAACGCAATGACTTACCCTGACAAAACGGTTTACCCTGTGGCCAGCACTAACGTAGCTGACTTGGAAAACCTCATGAGCGTGTACCTGGATGCTGTCTTGCATCCTGCAATCTATAAGCGCAAGCGCATCTTTGAGCAGGAAGGCTGGCACTTAGAAGCTGACGAGCAGGGCAATCTTAGCTATAACGGCGTTGTCTTCAACGAGATGAAGGGCGCCCTCTCTGATCCAGATCGCGTACTCTACGATTCTGTCAGCGAGGCCCTCTTCCCTGATACCGCCTACGGCAAAGAGTCTGGCGGCAAGCCCCGTGCAATCCCCGAGCTCACCTACGAGAACTTCCTGGACACCCACGCTCGCCACTACGACCTCTCTAACAGCTACACCTTCCTCTACGGCGACCTTGATTGTGAGCGCGAGCTCTCCTTTATTGCCCAGAGGTTTACAGCTGCCGAGAAACGCGATGCAGGTGCCCCCAATCCGCTCAACCTGCAGGCGCCCGTGTTGCCCGCGCCTTGCCAGGTCCGCATGAACACCACAGCCGACAACTCCAGCGTTGGCCTGGGTTACGTGCTTGGAACTCCTGACCAGCGCAACAAGATGATGGCAGCAGATATCTTGTTTGACACCCTCATGGGCTCCAATGAATCCCCGCTCAAGCGTGCAATTCTTGACTCAGAGCTGGGCGATGACTTTAGCTACTACCTCTCCGATGACCTTGCTCAGCCAATGCTCTTCTTGCAGCTCAAAGGCCTTAAGGAGGGCGCAGCTCAGAAGTTCCGTGAGCTGGTAGAAACCACCTGCCAGAAAATTGCCGCTGAAGGCATTGATCCAAAGAAGCTCAATGCTTCCATTGCGCTTGCAGAGTTTAACTTGCGCGAGAATGATCAGCCATACTCAAACGGTATTGAGTACACGCTGCGTTCGCTTTCAAGCTGGCTCTATGACGACGCACGTCCTCTGGACTACATTCGCTACGAGGACGCCATTACCTACGTCAAAGAACTTGCAGCTCAAAAGGGCTTTGAGAAGCTGCTGCTGGAGCTCATCTGCAACAGCAAGCACGCAGCTCAGGTTGAGCTTGTCCCTACAGACGAGGGAGAGGCTCAGGAAGAAGCCACTGAACTGGCACAACTTCGCTCCACGCTCACTGATGAGGACGTCGAGAAGATCTGTGCAGAGGTAGAGGCACTGCGTCTGGAGCAAGAAACACCTGACGCTCCAGAAGACTTAGCCAAGCTGCCGTCCCTCTCGCTCAGTGATATCGGTGCAGGTAGAGAGCGTCCTGCAGGCTTTGAGGTTGAAGCTCCCCTACCATGCATTGCACACGAGTTGGACACTCACAGCATTGACTACGTCTACCATTACTTTGATTTGACCAGCGCAGTTACCTTTGAAGAGCTGCCACTTGTGGGTATTCTTGCAGAGGCGCTCGGCAAGCTTGATACAGCATCACACACCGCCTCTGAGCTGGATATTCTTATTGAGAGCAACCTTGGTCACCTTTCGTTCTTCACGGATATCTACGACTGCGACACGCTTGACCAGGCGCACCCCGCCTTCATTGTTGCCGCAAGTGCCCTTGCCGAGAAAATCCAGGGACTTGCAAGCATTCCTTCTGAGGTTTGGTCTAGCACGCGCTTTGACGATTTGAGCCGCCTGAAGAACATCTTGATTCAGCGTCGTATTGCGCAGGAGCAGTACTTTGTTGGTGCTGGTCATACTGCAGCGCAGAATAAGGCTTTGACCGCCTACTCTGCAGCTAACCGCGTAAACGACGCTCTAGCAGGCGTTGGCTTCTATGAGTACCTAAAGAACCTGCTTGCCAACTGGGATGAGCGCGCCCCTCAACTTGTAAAAGACCTGGATTCGCTCACTCGCAAGATGTTCCGTGCAGACAACGTTACGGTCAGCTTTACCGGCTCCACTCAGAGCCGTGAGGCATTCTGGCAGACAGCAGGAGATCTTAACCTCAAGAAGGGCAATGAATCGCAAGTAGACAGTGCAACGCAGACACTTGTTGTTCCTGAAGGCAAATTGCAGCGCGTGGCATACATCATTCCGTCAAACGTTTCTTATGTTGGTCTCTCCTATCCAAACGTTGCCCACGCAACCAATGAACAGCAGGGTAACTGGCTTGTTGCAACCAGGGTTCTGGGTCTTGATTACCTGTGGAACGAGGTTCGCGTCAAGGGTGGCGCTTATGGCGTCATGTTCAGAAACTCTATTGCTGGCCTGCAGAGCTTTGTCTCCTACCGAGACCCTGCGCTTGATGCAACCCTTGACCGCTATGTTGGTGCAGGTAGCTGGCTCTCTGAGTGGACTCCAGACGCTGACGAGTTTGAGGGCTACGTAGTTGCCTCTGTTGCAGGTGTTGACGCCCCTGTACCCGCTCGCATGCTTGCTCGCAGGCAGGACATTGAGTACTTCAACCACCGTGACCCAGAGCGCCTTCTTAAACTTCGCGAGAAGATTCTTCACGCCCAGGTTGAAGACATTAAGGCACTGGGAAGCACTATGCCTCAATGCTATGATGATCTCTCGATTGTTGTCTTTGGTGCGAAAGAGACCGTCGAAGCTTCCAAACTTGGTCTTGAGGTTGTCGACCTCTTTGGCGGCCAGGAGAACTAGGCCTGGTAGCTGCAATAAAAATGTAAAAGCCCTGTCATACACGCGTATGACAGGGCTTTTCTTGTGAGGTAAAACGTACCGCTCGACGACCTTCTCGCCAGATGACGCGCTTAGGCAGTAGGCTACTCGCTTCTCAGTGCCTGAACTGGATCGGACTTAGCTGCCCTACCTGCAGGAATAAGACCTGCAAGGAGCGTCAAGACAACGCTAATCAGAATCAAAATGAGCGCACCATTCAGCGGCAAGACCACCAGGTTGTCTACGTTAAACATGGCTTTGACCACAGCATTTGCGGGCAAAATGAGTAGCTGCGTAATGCCAATACCCATAACACCAGAAATAAGACCTTCGATAAACGTCTCCGCGTTGAATACGTTGGCAATGTCTCGCCTGGAAGCACCAATGGAGCGCAGAATACCAATTTCCTTTTTACGCTCAAGGACCGAGATAAACGTAATGATGCCAATCATGATGCTAGAAACAACAAGCGAGATAGATACAAATGCAATAAGCATCGCAGAAATCATGTCTACAATCAGTGTAACGGAGCTCATCAGCGCGCCGACAATGTCGGTATAGGTAATTACCTTAGACTCTTCGCCAGCAGACTTTGCGTCGGCGTTGTACGTATTAAGAATTTCAACAATCTTTTCTTTACTTGCAAAGTCTTTCGGATAAATGTTGATTGACGTGGGCTTATTAAGGTCCGCATATCCCATCTTAGAAAGATTTGACTCATACGTTGCTGGCGTTGCCCTTAGCATTGACGCAGCAATAGCTGCTAGCTGCGATGGGTCAGCATTGAGCTTAAAGGCACTTGCGAGCGTTGCTTGATCTACCTGCATTGCATTGGACATATTTGCCACAACGCCCTGCATAGCTGTATTGAGTGCGCCTGCAATCTGATTTTGCATTCTTGAAGCAACCTGCGTCATCACGCTGGTTAGCGCAGTCTGCACGTAAGCACTCATAGCACGGGTAATAGCTGCAGAAAGCGCACTTGCAATCTGTGATTGATAAGCACTCATAAGCCTCTGAGAAACCTCAGCCTGAACACTTGGAAGGTCTGGGTTGGTTCCCAGCTTATTTGCTAGAGCACTAACCAGCTGTTGCTGCAGGTCATCGGTATCAACCGCAGAAGAAACCGTAGTTACTATCTGTGTGCGTACCTGATCTGTTGCAAGGTAGTCTGCCATGGTCTTACCGGGATTAGCGGCGCTCCAAGAGTTCCATCCCAGAGCAATATTGCCCATAAGCGAAGAAATAGCAGCTTGTCCTCCTGGTTTGAAATTAACGGTAATGCCAGAAAGAATCTGCTGAATGTCTGCTGCAGAGAGCTCTGGGAAAGCCGCCGCCAGCGCAGCTGGATCAAGCGAAGACGTAACAGAAGACAGAACATCGCTATCAGACAAATTAAGCTGTGACGGATCAAAAGCAGGTAACTGCACGTCAGAAAGGTCAAGCGAGGACATATCCAAACCAGACAGATTAATTGACGAGAAGTTCAGCGCCTGTGAATTAAAGTTAAACGCCGAAGACAGCACGTTAGAATCAACGGAAATGAGAGAGCCAATAGAAAGTCCCTCAGAAGTTTGACCGTTCTTCTCGTCCTCAAAGGTTTTACCAGTGAAAACGTCAACATCAGGACGATTCATCTGATCCTGGACAATAGGAGATGTCTCTGCATCAGAAATCATCTTCTGAGTCAGTTGTGGTGTGTAGTAAATGCCCTCAGAAAGCGCTCCCGTGGTAGTTGGGTCTTTTGCCTGAACAACACCAACAATATGCAGGTCAGGTGCATTGGCAATGAGGTTATTCATGTATGACTGATCATCGGATTTGTCTGTCCAGACACCAAGATTACTATCCCAAACATAACGTTGATTAGGCATAACCAGCTTAAACGTTGGAGACATCAACTGCTCGTAGGTGTATGTACTATGAGACTCTTCGATAATGCTGGATTCTCCACTTGCAATTTTATCAACGGTAGAGCGCAGACCAGCGTAATCACGCAGGCCAAGCGTATACTCCAAAAAATCATCCATGGTGCCGTTTGGACGCAACACCAAAACAGCCTCGTTCCAAGCAGTAGGCCATCTACCAGCTCGAACAGTATAGCGATCCTCGTAAATAGAAGGATTGCCAGGAAGCTCACCAAAAAGCGATGTACTTGCAAAAGAAGCCAGTGGACTATATGACGGAATCTTAGGCGATACCTTAGAGAAAGTAACGTCTGGCTGCACCTGAACAGGATCAGAAGAGCCAGAGTCCGCGCCTGCCGGCAGGTAGATGAAGGGGCTTACAGAATAGCCATACGTAATAGCGCTGGCATACGTGTTAATGCCGCCGCCATTATTGTCGAGAAAAGCCTTCAAGCTGGTCAGGTCATTAGAACCAATACTTTCAGCCTGCATACCTAGCCTGTTGTTAGTAGGAATAGCACCTTCAGCAGGTTGATTTTCTAGCTTTGCAGCTTCTGCATTTTTCTGATTTTGCGTCATCTCGCTTTGTGCATCTTGCGTTTGAGAATCAGCCGAGTCAGAGCTGCTTCCACTTCCAGAAATAAAGGAAGAAATATTAACGGACTGTTCAGAGATGGTGAGTGGATACATTGAAAGCGTATCCTCCTCAACCTTTTTGATGTAACCGTTTGCACCATTTGCCAGCGCCAGAATTGCTGCAATACCAATAATGCCAATTGAGCCCGCAAATGCGGTCATGAGCGTGCGACCCTTTTTGGTCATGAGGTTATTAAACGAGAGACCCAGTGCAGTCAGAAGCGACATAGAGGTCTTGCGAGAAGGCTTGGCTTCTCGACGAGCAACGCTTGCAACATCAAATGGATCTGAATCAGCAGTTACCTGACCATCTGCCAGTTCAACAATACGCGTTGCATACTGATGAGCCAGCTCAGGATTATGCGTAACCATGATAACTAAACGGTCCTTGGCCACCTCTTTGAGCAAATCCATAACCTGTACGGATGTTGAAGAGTCAAGTGCTCCTGTTGGCTCATCTGCCAGCAAAATCTCTGGATCATTTACCAGCGCACGAGCAATAGCCACGCGCTGCATCTGTCCGCCAGAAAGCTGATTTGGGCGCTTATTTGCGTGCGCTTTAAGGCCAACCTTATCAAGGGCTTCAAGCGCACGTTCATGACGTTCTGACTTAGAAACGCCAGAAAGTGTCAATGCAAGCTCAACGTTACTTACCACGCTTTGATGAGGAATAAGGTTATAGGCCTGGAATACAAAACCAATGCGGTTGTTTCTATAGGTATCCCAGTCTCGCTCTTTGAACTTCTTGGTAGAAATACCATCTACCAGCAAATCTCCTGAGTCAAAGCGATCAAGACCACCAATGACATTGAGCATAGTAGTCTTACCCGAGCCCGAAGGACCAAGGATTGCTACAAACTCGTTATCCCTAAACGCAACGGAAATATGGTCCATTGCAGTTTGTTCAAATCCACCAGTGTTGTAACGCTTTGAAATACCTTTAAGCTCAAGCACGCGTTGCTTCTTTCTTGTTGGACTGTATGGAGCGCGGGACTTTCCTGTTAGTTGGCTGCGTCTTCGTTAGCTGTATCTGTATCAGCTACACCGTTCTTCTCGCCAGCGGCTGTCTGAGCTTCCGTATCTTCTGCAAATGGATCAGCAGTGACGTCTTCAATAACCTTCTGCTGAGCCCAGCTTAAGCCATAGAACAGGCCAAAGAGCGTCCAGAACCATGGAGCATAGAGCATGACAACCATCAAGAGGGCAAAAAGTCCTCGGAGAAGAGTCCAAGGGAGCACTACAATCAGGAAGAAAAAGAATGGCAGCACAAAGAGGACTGCTGCAAGAGCGCGCAGTACAACTGCCACTGTCTTAGTCAACGAGAAACCCGTATTGCGTGCAATAAGCAGACCTACCAGGCCAGCAATGCCAAAATACAGCATGATTGGCGCAACAAAATAGGAATAGAACAGCGGTGTAGAAGGGTCTTGAGGCAGCGTTTGCCTAAGAACCATCAAAACAATTCCCAAAACCGTCAAAACGCCAAGAAATGATGCGTTTCCAATAAAAGTCTTTTTCGTCATAGTTAACTCCTTTGATAAGGGGTATTAAGTATAGTGTAACTAGTACCTTGTTCCCGACCTTGTCTATTTCATACGCGGGATGTGGCTAAAACCGCTGCTCTCCATATGTTTCAAGGTCAAACGTTTGAATTAGAGGAGTTTTTCATGACTGATGCAGAACTCAAAGCAAGCGCCGAGGCGTTTGTTAACGAGCACTGGGAAGAGATTATTGAGGATATTCGCTACCTTGTGCAGGTAGAGTCCGTTGAGGATCTGTCCCTTGCAGAGCCTGGCAAGCCTTGGGGTCCTAAGTCTTATGAGGCACTTCACCGCGGTCTTAAGATTGCAGAGCGTCTAGGCCTTGAGACCACAGACGTAGACGGCTATCTGGGCTTTGGTGACCTTCCTGGTGAGTCCGAGAAGTACCTTGCCACCATCGCTCACTCCGATATTGTCCCTCTGGGCAAGGGTTGGACGGTAGACCCGCTTGATGTTACCCGTCGTGAGGGCTTCATCCTGGGCCGTGGCGTTCTTGACGATAAGGGCCCTCTGGC
>JABZHK010000002.1:1286-23861 GCA_015258885.1 Atopobium sp. | reverse complement strand
TCTGTAACTTTTGCCTAAAAGCATCAAAGAATCTGTGGATTTGCCTGATTTTGCAAAAGAATCGGTGACTCAAACACAGATTCTTTGTACTTTTCAGGCGGGACTTTGAAGCGTGCCCGAGATTGCCCTTCCATGGGTGCTCACATGGAGCCTGATTTTCCCGCCATGTCTGAATGATTTGCCGGAAAAGTGCACCAAGTCTGAGCTGTTTGCCGGTTTTTCTCACCATGTCTGAGTAAATTTACTCAGACTTCATGCATTTTTCAGGCTCGCAGTCATAGACTAACCATCGAACCGCACGCAAAAAGCCGCTGATACATCATGTACCAGCGGCTTTGTTTGTAAAGCTCAGCGTGTGGCGAGAAACCCCGTCTAGCTCCAGGGATCGCGCTCAAAGAGCGGCTCGCTCACGGGACGACGATCGGAATACGGGTCGTAGCCATCATCGTCCTCGTTTTCCGCGCGTGCGAACTCAGGGTCAACAACCTGCGCTTTCTTGGAATCAGCGTCCTTGCGCGTTACGCCCTGCGCCTTGACCTGCGCCGTGACCTGCGCCGCGACCTGCGGCGTGGCCGTCGCAGCAGCCTTGCACGCCTCGACCTTTGGCGTTTGGTTCACTGACTTGCCAGACTCGTCACACATGCGCAGCCTCACTTACTTCTTGCGAGCAACCAAGTTGCCGTTCTCGTCAGTATCAACCAGAACAGTATCGCCCTCATGCAGCTCACCTGCAATAATCAAGTTTGCTACCTGGTCAACAACGCGACGCTGAATCAGTCGCTTCAGAGGACGAGCGCCGTAAACAGGATCCAGGCCGTCAAGAGCCAGCGACTGCTTTGCAGCCTCGGAAAGCTCCAGCGTCATGCGCTCGCTCGCAAGTCTGCTACGAACATCCTTAAGCTGAATGTCCACGATGCGCTCGATGTCCTCAAGACCCAGAGGCTGGAAGACAACCACGTCGTCGATACGGTTCAAGAACTCAGGGCGGAAGGAGCTACGCAGCGCCTCCATAACCTGCTTTCTGGACTCCTCGTTGAAGCCCTCTGCGCCGGCGCCAGCAATGAACTGCGAACCAACATTACTGGTCATGATAATGATGGTGTTCTTGAAGCTTACCACCCTACCTTGACCGTCCGTCAGGCGGCCGTCGTCCAGCACCTGCAGCAAGATGTTGAAGACATCAGGATGAGCCTTCTCCATCTCGTCCAGCAAGATGACGGAGTATGGATGCCTACGGACTGCCTCGGTGAGCTGGCCGCCCTCATCATAGCCCACGTATCCTGGAGGTGCGCCAATGAGTCGCTGGACCGAGAACTTCTCCATGTACTCAGACATATCAATGCGGACCAGCGAGCGCTCGTCGTCAAACAGCAGCTCTGCCAGCGCCTTTGCCAGCTCGGTCTTACCCACGCCGGTTGGACCCAGGAAGAAGAAGCTGCCCAGAGGCTTGTTTGGATCTGCAAGGCCAGCGCGAGAACGACGGACTGCTGCAGCAACTGCGGAAACAGCGTCGTCCTGACCAATAACGCGCAGGTGAAGCTGGTCCTCAAGGTTCTTGAGCTTGTCCATCTCGCCCTGCATCATCTTGGACACAGGCACGCCGGTCCACGAAGAAACTACCTCGGCAATCTCGTCTGTGGTGACCTCTTCCTTGAGGATTCCGCCGTCTTCCTGCTTGGCGAGAAGGGCTTTTTCTGCCTCATCGTATTTACGCTCAAGCTCTGGAATAGTGCTGTAACGAAGCTCAGATGCCTGCGCCAAATCACCCTCGCGGGTCACGCGCTCCATCTGCGTCTTTGCGTCCTCAATCTGGGACTTCAAGTCCTGTACCAGGTCAATTGCCCCGCGCTCATTCTGCCAGTTGGCCTTCATGCCATCCAGCTTCTCCTGCGTTGTAGCAATCTCTGCGCGGAGGTTCTCCAGGCGCTCTTTTGAAGCAGCGTCCTCCTCCTTCATCAGAGCCTGCTCCTCAATCTGCATCTGAGTGAGCTGACGATCAACCGCATCAATCTCTGCTGGCATGGAATCAAGCTCCATGCGAAGCCTTGATGCCGCCTCATCTACCAGATCAATTGCCTTATCTGGCAAGAATCGGTCAGAAATGTAGCGGTTAGAGAGGTCTGCTGCTGCAACCAAGGCGGAGTCCGTAATACGGACGCGATGGTGCTGCTCGTACTTCTCCTTGAGGCCACGCAGGATAGAAATGGTGTCTTCAACAGAAGGCTCGGAGACAAGCACGGTCTGGAAACGACGTGCAAGAGCAGCGTCCTTCTCGATGTACTTGCGGTATTCATCCAACGTAGTAGCACCAATTGCACGAAGTTCGCCACGAGCAAGTGCTGGCTTCAAGATGTTGCCAGCATCCATGGAACCCTCGGAAGCGCCAGCGCCTACGATGGTGTGAAGCTCGTCGATGAAGAGGATAATCTGGCCGTTAGACTTGGCCACCTCTTTTACCACGCTCTTCAAGCGGTCCTCAAACTCACCGCGGTACTTTGCGCCTGCTACCAGGGCGGACATATCAAGCTCAACAAGCTCTTTGTCGCGCAGGGTGCTTGGAACGTCGCCAGAAACAATGCGCTCTGCCAGGCCTTCTACGATTGCGGTCTTACCAACACCAGGCTCGCCGATAAGAACAGGGTTGTTCTTGGTGCGACGGCTCAGAACCTGAATGGTGCGACGAATCTCTTCGACGCGGCCAATTACAGGATCAAGTTTTCCCTGACGAGCAAGGTCGGTCACGTTGCGACCGTACTGCTCCAAGGCCTCGAACTGCGGCTTTGCGTCCTGAGAGGTTACGCGCTCATCACCACGAAGCTCGTTGTAGACCTCCTCAACGCGCTTAGCAGTAACGCCAGCGTCGCGAAGAATCCTACCTGCGTCAGTGTTGTCGTTTGCCAGCGCAGTGAGCAGGTGCTCAGAGGTAACGTAGGAATCTCCCAGCTTAGTGGCAAGCTTCTCAGCCTCATTGATAACCTTGAGAAGGTCGTTGCCAATGCCAATCTGTGCTCCACTTACCTTTGGAGCCTTGGAAATTGCCTGGTCTACCTGCGTAGCAATGGTGTCAGGATCTGCGCCAATCTTCTCCAAGATGGAGCGCAGGTTGCGCTCGTTGCTGTCCAGCAGCGCCTTGAGCAGGTGCGTTGGTGCAACCTCGGAAGCCTCTACATCACCAGCAATACCAAGAGCTGCCTGCAGTGCTTCCTGGGCGGTTACGGCCCATTTATCTAGTCTCATAAAATCACCCTCCTACCCCAAACAAAATCGTGCCGGGGACTGAATCTTCATCGGATTCTATATACCCTCAAGCACGACTTTTAATACATATCTAAGTGTGTTTGTAGTAGATTTTCTTATTGCACTATGCTGAGCTTTTCCGCAGCCTTATCCTGCGTCTTATTTCCCCTAAAATTCTGCCTCTTCATAGACCAGATTTTGTTCAGCTTCCAATGTCGAGAAAAACTTGGCAGGCGTAAGCACTGGTATATCCGAGCGAACAAAATCTGCCGTATTTCTTGTGACGATATAATCTGCCTTTATCTTCTTAGCCGCGCGCCAAATAAGACAGTCTTCAAAGTCTTCCCACTGCTCAGAAAGTGCATTTGAAATATCTGCTCCATCAATAGAACATACGTTAAGCAGCGGAGATACTTCTTTCAGGATTTCCTGCATACGAGCAGAGCCATGAGCCTTAGCGCCCACATAGTAGAGATCTGTATATGACTGAGCCGCAATCCACAGCTCAGCGTCTCTAAACTGCTTCATTATAAAAAGCTTTTTAGCGTCAGCAACAAACTGCTCTCTACATAAAAAGACGTCCAGCAAAACGTTAGTGTCAACCAAGAGCTTCATAGTCATTTGACCTCCACTCGCTGATTGCTTCTTTGTAGGTGCTGTCGCCCAAATCATTCCAGAACGACGCCGGTGCGGGAACTGAAATCTTTCCAAAGAGTGCCGAAAGCTGCTCTTTGTCCTTCTCGCTCAATTGGCGAGAAGATCCTCTAGCAGATAGTTCTGACACAGCACCCTCATGAGCATCAGGAAGCTTGCCTGTTACCAGCACATATTCGAAAGCAGCATTAATCAGTTTGGTGGTGTTTGACCCAAGCGATTCAAGAACCTCAGAAACCTGATTTTTTACTTCGACAGGAACGCGGGCGGTTACAATACAGTCCATAGTCCCTCCTTTACCTAGTTATATCATTGTATTCATGTATTACAACTAGGTCAAGAAGTAAAAAGCTAAGCAGTTTCTGACTGGATGGTTCCGTCTTTTAGAACAAGAGAGTGAAAGCGCTTTCTTATTTCAGGGGTCACTTGATGAGACGTCATAACAACGGTTCTCTCATCATCTTTTAAGATCAAATCAATGAGACTCTGAACAGAATCGGAATCCAAATGGGCAAAACTCTCGTCATAAATCACAATTTGTGGCTTAAACAAAAAGATTCGCGCAAGAGCCAACCGCTGTCGTTCTCCACCAGAAAGACTACTTCCTGCCTGGTCAATCATATGATTGATTCCATCTGGATATCTGGTGAGAATCTCAGAAAAACCTGACTTTGTTATAGCGTCAATAATTTCTTCATCGGTAAACTCATGGCAAAACAACGTAACGTTATCCCTGATAGTCGCATTAAAAATAAATGTTTGCTGAGAGCAAGGGATTATAAATCGAGCGTATTGCTCACTTTTGAATTGCTTGATTGGCACGCTATCCAAGCAAATATCTCCGCTATCTGGACTCAGAGCATCCGTTAACAGTTTGATTAGTGTTGTTTTTCCACTTCCCGAGCTTCCTTCAAGAAGATACTTTCTGCCACGTTCCAAATTAAAACTAATATCCGACAAAACTAATTTATCCTCGTCATAGCCATACGAAACATGATTGACCGATAGATTTGTAAAGTGCTCAGGAGTATCTTCTGTACCACTTTCTGTAGTTGGGACTTCATTAAGAAGCGCTTGTATTTTAGTAATAATCTCCTTTGCACTTCTCATATCAGTAATTGAGTCGCTTATGTTCTGAATGGGATTTGCTATGTAGACAACAAGCTGAGATGCCGCAACCATCATTCCTACTGTCATCAATCCATTAAGAGTGAGAATAGCGCCAATAAAATAAATTCCAATGTAAATAATTTGACCCACAGTAAATGAAAGCAAACGTGCCAAAGAACTAAAGTAACGAGCTCCAAATTTCTGCTTCTCCCAAGCCTGATTCGCATTGCTCATGGCAATCCGTGAAGCCTCTGTTAAATGAAAGCTTCTAAGTAGATCAAATCCTTCAAGATGCTCATTTGCTGTAGCAATAAAATACTCAGCTGACTCAGATTGTTCTTTTCGCTTGTTAGAAATAATTCCAGACATTGTGTTAGGAACAAACATCTGGACAGCAATCATGCACAAGATGAACAGTACGAGCCATGGTGAAATAAACAACAAGATTATTAGGCTTACTACACCAGAAAAGACGTCTATCAAGAGATCAATAAAGACGCGGAAATATGTTTCCTCAAGTAAATCAAGGTCGTTAGTAAGGATTGAGAGCCAATGACTGGTGTTGAACGAGTGGAACTCAGGAATAGAGCGACTGAAAATCTTTTGTATCAGCTCGTCACGTAAATGCGTTTGACAGCCCTGTATTACTGACCAGCGCAAACGCCTGCAAATCAAGTCGACAATAAAATAGCAGAGTATGTAAAGGCCAAACCAGAGGCCGTCATTCAATGCATCCGACAGATTGCCATCCATGGCAAGATTAACGGATTGAAGCATTACAAATGAAAGGGCAATTTCAAACAAGCTGCTCAAAAGAGAGAAGACTACAAAGAAAAATAGTTTGCTTTTTTGCTGAACGTAAAGGTATTTAAGCATGCCATCTCCCTTAAAAGAGATTTCGTTTAAAAAAGGTTATGACTGTATTCGGTATTCGGTATTCGGTATTCGGTATTCGGTAAATGGTAGCCGAATCCAAAAAAACCAGCTCCCCGCATTTACTCGCGGAGAGCTGATCATCGTTCAAATTATTGCTCCGCAGGAAAAATCTCTCCCTGCAGAAAATTTACCTCGTCGTCTTACGATTCCTTTGGCTGCGTCGGATTGTCCTCGGCTTCGTTAGCGTCAGAAGGAGCGGAGCTAGGCATACCAAGCAGGCGCTGCATCACCATCTCTGGGCTGGTCTCGCTGTAACGGACAAGTGAGGTAATTCGCTCACGCATGTGGTACTCGTGGAGTTCATCCTCAAGCACGCGAATGCGTTCACGCAGTTCATCGATAAGATCGTCCTTCTCGAGAGCTCGCTCACGCATGTCCAAAATGCGCACAACGCCGGCAAGATTGATGCCTTCGTCCGTCAGCTTGGAGACAAGATTGAGGCGGTCAATGTCCGCGCGAGAGTACAGGCGCGTGTTGCCCCTGGAACGGCCGGGGTTAATCAGGCCCTTCTGCTCGTACACGCGCAGCGTCTGCGGATGCATGCCCGTGAGCTCGGCCGCAACACTGATCATGTAGAGCGGCTTGTTACGACCGTCGTCCTTCTTTCGAGCCATTACCGCTCCTCTCGGTAGCTGCGCTCATCGGCGTCAAGCAGCGCCTGAAGAGCGTCTCGCTCCTTCTTGGAAAGTTTTGTTGGAACCTTGACGTCCACCGAAACATACAGCGCGCCGCGAGTTGCAGGATCCTTCACGCGAGGAGCGCCCAAGTTCTTGAACCTGAACGTCTTTCCGCTTTGTGTACCTGCGGGAACCTTGAGTCGCACCGTAGTTCCGTCAGGCGTTGGCACGTCAACCGAGGTACCCAAAGCCGCCTCGTAGATGCTCACAGGCAGCTTCATGCGCACGTCAGCACCATCTCGCGAGAAGACCGGATGAGCTGCAACGTTGATGGTAACCACAAGGTTGCCTCGTAGACCGCCGTTAACACCGTACTCGCCGTGCTTCTTATAACGCAGCTTCATGCCATCGTAGGCACCAGCCGGCACCTTGATAGTGAGCGATTGCTCCTCACCAGTTGAAGGTACACGATACGTCGCCTTGCGCGAAGTTCCCTTAAATGCTTCGTCAAACGATACGTTTACGGACATAGTAAGGTCGCTACCTGCAACTGGACGGTTTGCTCGCCCACCAAAGATGTCGGCAAAATCAAAACCGCCGGCTCCCGCGGCTGCACCGCCACCAAAGCCGCTAAAGAAATCGGCAAAGTTGGCGCCGTTTACGTTGGTGGTGTAGGTGTAACCGCCCTGGCGACCACCAAATCCACCTCCAGGAATGCCGCCAAACGCAAGCATCTGGTCATACTCCTGGCGCTTCTTATCATCAGAGAGCGTGTTGTACGCTTCCGAGATCTCTTTGAACTTGGCCTCATCGCCACCCCTATCAGGATGGTATTTAGCTGCAAGTTTTCTAAACGCTTTTTGAATATCAGACTTCGAGGCGTCGCGCTTCACGCCAAGAACGTCATAAAAAGTCTTACTATCTGCCATTCAGCACGGCCTCCTCTCTAAACTACTCTGTCTTACTCAGCTGCACCGTTTGCAGCCTCGGCGCCGTCTGCACCCACACCGTCAGCTACTGCGCCGTCTGCGGCCTCAGGCTCTGCTGGGCGCTTTGGGCCGCCGTGGGTCACTACAACCATCGCAGTACGAATGTCCTTGCCGCCCATGCGGTAACCCTTTTGGTACACCTGAGCGACGGTCTCATCATACGCCTCGGTGTCCTCAATCTGGCTCACTGCCTGATGAGAAAGAGGGTCAAAGGCCTCGCCCACAGGGTTGACTACCTCAACGCCTTCCTTATTCAGGACGCTTACAAGCTTGTTGCATACCGCGGAGACACCCTCAACAAATTGCTTGGCTGCAGGGTCGGTCAGGTTGTCCGCGTGCTCAATGGCGCGCTCCAGGTCATCAATAACGGGGAGAAGGTCAACTACCAGCTTCTCCGTTGCACGCTGGCGCTCATCAAGACGCTCCTGAGCAGTACGACGACGATAGTTATCCCAGTCAGCCTGCAGACGCAGGAAGCGATCATTTGCCTCAGCTGCCTGCTGCTTTGCTGCCTCAATCTTGTCGGAAACTGAGTCCAGCTCGTTCTGCAGACGGTCGCGCTCCTTAGCTGCACGCTGAGCGTCGGCGGCAATCTCTGCCTCAGCCGTCTCTTCTCCGCGACGAATTGCCTCTGCAATCATCTCTTCTTCGGTCATCGGACGACCTGCGCCCGCCGCGCCGTTGGCAGCGGTTGCGTTGCCATCAAGCGTCTGACTTGCGGAACCATCTCCCACAACGCCGACGGCGCCTACGGTTTCATCACCGTTATTCTCGTTATCAAAGGTAGTGTCAACCTTGTTCTGATCTTCTGTTGCCACTGCCATCACCTCCCTATGTGTAGAAGGCGGCTAAACGTTTCCGCCAGCCGCCTCCGAGTCATATCACATTGTCTACCAGCTACTGCACCAAGTTACCCAAGCGCATATGCCGAGAAACTCAGATTAGTTCTGGTTCTTATCGTCGTCGACAACCTCGTAGTCTGCATCGACAACGTCTGGCTCAGAAGGGTTGCTTGCTGCGCCGTTGTTGCCTGCGGTCTGAGCCTGAGCGTCTGCGTAGACAATCTCTGCGAGCTTCTGACCAACCTCAGTGAGCTTCTCGCCAGCCTTCTTGATTGCCTCAATGTCGGTGCCATCAAGAGCGGTCTTTGCCTCAGCAACAGCCTCTTCAACAGCCTTCTTCTGATCCTCAGGAACCTTATCGCCAAGGTCTTTGACGGTCTGCTCGGTGCTGTATGCCAGGGAGTCTACCTGGTTGCGGACCTCAATCTCGTCCTTGCGCTTCTTGTCTTCCTCAGCGTGGGACTCTGCGTCCTTAACCATGCGGTCGACTTCCTCGTCGGACAGAGCGGTGGAACCAGAAATAGTGATCTCCTGGGACTTGTCGGTTGCCTTGTCCTTAGCGGTGACCTTCAGGATGCCGTTTGCGTCGATGTCGAAGGTAACCTCAATCTGAGGGATACCACGCTGAGCAGCAGGAATACCGGTAAGGTTGAACTTACCAAGGCTCTTGTTGTCAGAAGCCATCTCACGCTCGCCCTGGAGGACGTGGATCTCAACGGAGGTCTGGTTGTCAGCTGCGGTGGAGTAAACCTTTGTGCTGGAAGTTGGGATGGTGGTGTTGCGGTCGATGACCTTGTCAACAACGCCGCCGAGGGTCTCAACGCCCAGGGACAGTGGGGTTACGTCCAGCAGCAGGATGCCGGATACGTCGCCGGTAAGAACGCCGCCCTGAACAGCTGCACCGTCTGCAACAACCTCGTCTGGGTTAACGGACATGTTAGGCTGCTTGCCGGTCATGCTCTTGACCAGGTCCTGAACAGCTGGCATACGAGTGGAGCCGCCAACCAGAATGACCTCGCTGACGTCGGAGAGCTGAAGGCCTGCGTCCTGGAGAGCCTTGGTTACAGGAGCCTTGCAGCGGTCGAGAAGATCGCGGGTGATGCGCTCAAACTCTGCGCGAGTCAGGGTGTAGTCAAGGTGCTTAGGACCAGATGCGTCTGCAGTGATGAATGGCAGGTTGATCTGTGCCTGCTGAGCACTGGAGAGCTCCTTCTTGGCGTTCTCTGCAGCCTCCTTCAGGCGCTGAAGTGCCATTGGATCCTTGCGGAGGTCAATACCGTTGTCGGAGTTGAACTTGTCTGCAAGCCAGTCGATAACGCGCTGATCCCAGTCGTCGCCGCCCAGGTGGTTATCGCCGTTGGTTGCAAGAACCTCAACAACGCCGTCTGCAAGGTCAAGCAGGGAGACGTCGAAGGTACCGCCGCCGAGGTCGAAGACAAGAACCTTGTGGTCCTGGTCCTTCTTGTCCAGACCGTAAGCAAGAGCTGCTGCGGTTGGCTCGTTGACGATACGCTGAACGTTGAGGCCAGCAATCTTACCTGCATCCTTAGTTGCCTGACGCTGTGCATCGTTGAAGTATGCTGGGACAGTAATGACAGCGTCGGTTACAGGCTCACCGAGGTACTTCTCGGCATCTGCCTTCATCTTTGCAAGAATCATAGCGCTGATCTGCTCTGGGGTGTAGTCAACGCCCTCGATCTCGACGACTGCGCGGCCGTCGGTGCCAGCCTTAACCTTGTAAGGGACTGTCTTGATCTCAGACTGGACCTCGTCAAACTTGCGGCCCATGAAACGCTTGATTGAGAAGACAGTGTTTACAGGGTTGGTGACAGCCTGGTTCTTTGCTGCCTTACCAACAATGCGGTCACCGTCAGCACGGAAGCCGACGACGGAAGGAGTTGTGCGGTCTCCCTCTGCGTTAACGATAATAGTTGGCTCTCCACCCTCGAGGACAGCCATAGCTGAGTTTGTAGTACCCAGGTCAATTCCAAGAATCTTACCCATTGTGAATCATCCTTTCCTATGTACATGTTCCGTTTGGCGAGAAACCCCACAGGTAGATGACCTGAAAAGGGGCACAAGCTAACCGTGAACACATACCGTGTTTCTGCTTTACGGTTTTGCTTATACCCCTATGTCTGACTTATATACATAATCTAAGTCAGTTTGTAGTAGATTTTTTCACCGACGTTTTTTAGCTGTACATACTATTATTGAATACTGACTGAATCAAAGTTAACTGGATGTAATGTTAAGTCTTCCTTTTTTATCCACGTATAGCTGTCAGTTGAAATGACTAAGCTTTTTTGCCCGTCTTCATTTACTGACATTATTCCGTTTTCAACCACATAATAGTCTGAATTTTCTAAAACAATAACTCTCACATTTTTATTTTGTTCATGACTATCTGCCGAAATTTCCGTGTCAATAGAATACGAAACTCTATTGATAGAAATATTACAACCATAACAAAAGAGAACTATCGCCACTATTAGGACCGCAAAAACCGTCTTCAACACTTTTGTCTCTTTTACGAAAGTTTCAATTAATTTATACAATTCACTAATTTTAATTAACGACGCTCTTGTTGATAGTTTTGTATACTTTCTAATATCGAAAAGAAAGTATGTTGTAAGTGAAATTAGCAAACTTGCAAAACAAAAAACCAGTACTAAAGGAAAAATGATTATAAAATACTCATTTTGCAAAAATGTTTTAAAGGTACATGGTATTAAATGTCTAAATAATCCCGCAAATAAAATCATGCCGTTTGCACGACAAATAGTATCCAATTTATTGACCGTACTTTTATCTCGGACAGAAAAAAATTTTGTACATTTTGCAACAATAGTAAACACTATATTCCAAATAAATGCAAATAAATATATATAATTTTTAAAGACGATTGTGCAACATATTAAAAAGATAAATATTAAAAAACTTCTTGCTTTTTCAAAAAAATATAAAAGTTGAAGCTCTACGACAATAAGCATTACATAAATACCGATAATTATTGTAATTAATATTATTTGGCCTAAATATGATTGCCCGCCATTTACAGTCTGAAGATCCACAATTCCAAACGCAAACGTAGTTCCAAGCTGAAAAGAATAGTATAAAAAAAGCGAAAGAAGCGTTATCGTAAAGGACACTATTTTAGAGAAATCGTCTTTTTCTTCTAAAAACGAAAAGGCTCTCGGATAATTTCTATAGGAATATCGCTTATTAAAATTAATATTGTCCTGAGTTTTTGAACAAGATTTAAAATTCCTTTTCAAATTATTTGTTGTCATTTAAAAGTCCTTCAATCTCCACCTTTTACCATTTTATATTTGGAGTCATTTTTATTGAATGTAATGACTGTGTTTGTATATTAACCTCCTGCTAATAAATATATTTTTTGTCTCTAAAAATTTTACTATTTATAGCAAAACATTAAAACTTTCTTAATACTATATTGTATAGGTTCTATGCTAAGCACTGGAATAGTGATTTCCTGCCATAGCCCTCACGCCATACAGCGAAAAACTCATCAATGGCAATCTTCGTGCCTGTATGATCAATCAGGTAAACACAATCCTTAATTGTACGGTTGTGTACCGGATGTCGTAACAAAAAATATGAGTCCGCTTAACGTTTTTCAAGAAAGTCGCAATTACCTTAGTATTTTAGAATTCCCGAAACTCATGCATCTACATAAATTCAAAACCAATATAATTCCATGTAAAGTTAAGATAAGTAGTCAAGTAATCAATATCATTCATAGCGAGCAAGAGTACCAAAATCAGCTGAATAATTTGCAGCTGTAAAAATACCAAAATCCTCATGCTTGAGTTATTTATTCAACCAGCGCTCCACTATGGTGAATAGTTAAATCTCGTCCAGAAAATTCTATGGATCTGCATACGAACAGCATTGTAGTCGGATTGTCAGAGATAATAGCCTCGGTTTAGATTTCCGTTTCAAAGCAGCATAGATATTATTTAATTTATACAATTTTAGAATTGAGAGTAAATTATCTACCTTTGGTCTCTACACAAAGATTGATGAAAGTACCTAGATAGTGGACGCATGATAAACACTTTTGTCGCCGATTCCAAAAAAGATTTCTTAACAATAACGAAACTATCTATACTGGCGTCAGATGCGGGATTTTGCGACAAAAGCATCAGTTGCTATAAGAGTGCGGCTCACAGCATCCTTAGTAACACTGGCTGAAGTACCCATCCTCATCTAATTCTGAACATTAGGTATATGGCAATTATTGAAAACTTTAGAATAGTCTCATGTGTAAAAATTGAGATGCCCAATAAAATCCTCTTTTATCAAAAGAGTTTGAAAAACCTACTGACTCTCTATGCCCAATTGTCTTTTAAATAAATTTTTTGAACCTTTAGTAGCTCTACTCCGTCTTAGTAGTTGAAAGCAAAAACTTAATGAAAGGATTGCCGTGCTCAGCAAAGAAGGTTTTACGTAAAAGTTTAGAAGATAAAATTTATTTAGCTTAATCTGCTAAATCGTGAACAAATTATGTTTTATGCAATTAAACAGCAAATTAGTCTCTAGAAATAATACATTTATAGCGCCTGTTATTAGTAAGGAAAGAAGGAACCATGGACCAACAAGTTTCATCCCCCAATCAGCAAGCAATCAATGTTAAAGAGCACCTCGCTAAACTTGACAAGTATGACAATGAGAAATTATCCCTTGTCATCGCAGTTGCAGCAGTTTTAAGTGCAATTTTCTTCCTAGCTCCTGTATTTGAAATTCGAGCCGATCGACTTGCTTCTATTAGCTTCTCATTTGCCGAGCTTTCCTCGGTTTTCTCGCTTCTTAAAATGTCTTCAAGCCTTCTAGGTGGTGACAGCGGACCCATCTCTAGCTATCTCAAGGCAGGAACAGTTGATACCACCATTCTTAACATAACCTTTTTCATCTCTCTTGTTACGATGGTTATCTCACTTTCTCCAAAGTTTAAGAACTTTATTTCTTTCCTGTGGGTTCCTGGACTTGCTAACCTTTTAGTTCTTTTCCTCACCAAATCTGGCATTACAAGCGGAATCACCCAGGCAATTGGAGGCTCCGGTTCTTTTGGTGTTGGTTGCGAGCTTTCTCTTGCTGGTTATATTTACGTTGTTATTCACCTTGCAATTATTTGCGCAAGCGCACTCATTTTCTATCGCAACAATGAGGCAAAGAAGGCTGCTTTTGCCGCTGCTGTTCCTTCTCAGCAGCAAAACGCTGCAACATTCACCGCTGCTCCAGCTCAAACTCCAGCTGTTCAGAGCGATTCCGCAGCACCAACCGCTGACGTGGTTGAAGAAAACGCAGACCCTGTGGTAGGTTCAACTGCTGATCAGCCCGCTGCAACCAATAATGATGCTCCATTTGCATGCCCTAATTGTGGCGCAGAGCTCCCAGAAAACGCTAAGTTCTGCGGTAAATGTGGAGCTGCTCTTAAGTAAGGATTCCAGAGATGAAATGTCCTAATTGTGGTGCAGAAATTGATGACGGGTCCGTCTTCTGTACATCCTGCGGAGAAAAAATCGAGCTACCTGCTGTTGAAGAAGCTACTGATGTTGACATGTTTTCATCAGATGACCGTAATTCGGAGCAAGAGGTAACTCCAACCACACATTTCCCAAGCATTGCACGAACAAGAACCTCGCGTTCTTTTGCTACTGTCGAGGCCCCCGAAGACGCTACTGTTGTCGAGACCGCGCCTCAAGCAAAGAACAGTAACAAAAATCCTTCCAGTGCTGGTAAGGTTATTCTCACTGTAGTTGTGGCCCTTGTTTTGCTTTGTGCTGCTGGATTTGGTGGATGGATGCTCTACAAGAACCATCAACAAAACGCTCGCGCGCAAGAGGTGACTGATCTTGAGAAGTCTTACTCTTCTCAGATTGATGCCGTTGACGTTGATTCTCTTATCTCTGGCGGAGACAGGTCCGCCCTTCTCGCCGCGTACAATCAACTCACAGACATTCAAAACAAAATCAGTGCAGATCAAAAAGATGGTAAGTTTGCCCTTTCTGACGGCAACGACGATTCTCATCTGAAGGACGTTACCGGCTTAATTACGGATAAGCAGAAAAAGATCTTTGATTGGTTCCTCAACGATTACAAGACTCGTCTTAGAGCCAACTCCGTTGACGCAAGCGCAACAGCAGACAACTCCGATGCGACTGATCTAAACAACAAGCTGACTGAGCTGAAGAACCTTCAAAATAACCTTGAGGACGAAAAAGCTGTTTGGGACAGCAACACCGACAAGGACTACAGCTATGCTTCATTCGGCGACAAGATTAACGGTCAAGTAAGCAAGATTACTTCCCTGCTCAAGGGTAAGGAGAATCAGCAGAAGCAAGATACTCAGGCTTCTAAGTCCGCAGTCAACAAGTGGGTTGGTACCTACACGGGCATAGGAACCGATGGCAAGAAGCTTGAGATTGTTCTGAAGAGTGATGGAACGGTCACTTATCGTGAGGGCGACAACAAGACCACAGAGGGCACTTGGAGCGGTGATGAAAATACTGTCAAGATTAGCTTTGGTGGTAGAATCAGTACTCGAAGCGAACCATTTACCATCACATCTAAAGATGGCGGTCGTACTATTGCGGTTAGCTCCGATAGTGGAACTTGGAAGACAGATTATCTGACTAAGCGATAAGAAGTTCTTGAGGTAAATACTTTAAGCGCAAATTTTGGGTTTGAAGCAAAGTCTCAGGTAGGCATTAAAAGAGCATCTACGCTAGTAGATGCTCTTTTTTGTTGAGTATATATAGCGTGTTAGAGCAGCGTATCCCTATCATAAGTCTCACGCCATGCAGCAGAGAACTCATTGACAGCAATCTTTGTGCCCGGATGATCCATCATAGCGTAGACAATATCAGGTGGAAGAGTAACTGCATCGATACCTGCAGAGATAAGTGCACTTACCTGCTCGATATTCTTAAAAGATGCAGCAAGAATCTTAGAATTCAGTCCATGAGTTTCAAGCATCTGCATAAGATCAAAAACCTGACCGATGCCGTCACCGTAATTACACATGCGGTTAACATAAGGAGCCAGGTAATCTGCACCGTTCATAGCTGCAAGGAATGCCTCGTCAGCGGAATAAATAGCGGTTGCAAGAACACCAAGACCCTCGGACTTGAGCTGCTTGATAGCCTTGTATCCATTGCGGGTAACAGGAATCTTCACATAGGTATTCTCGGGACGAAGACCGCAAATATAGCGAGCCTCTTCCAACATCTTCTGATAGTCAGTCGAAACAACCTGAACAAAGAACTTCTGCTCAGGAAGCAAGTACTCCACGAACTCCTTAATTACCTGCTCAGGCTGCTTGCCGCTTCTAGTGATGATTGCAGGGTTAGTGGTAACTCCATCAATAGTCAAAAGCTCATCAAGTTGCTTAACAGCCTCAAGATCAGCTGTATCTAGAATAAACTCCATGCTTGGCTCCCCTTTATCACTAGGGCATCTATGTGCTGAGCACTATTTTAGCCGTTATTCCTCTTGCCGCTCGTTCAGGGGCCAAATTTCAGACCTCCAAAACACACCTATGACAGATAATCTGTCAAAAAAACGTATACATGACGCTGAAAATACCTCAAACGCGCAGATTATCTTCATTTGATGTGTAATATGCCCACAATTGTGCAGAATATCTGTCATAGGTGTGTTCCTTAGAAGCGGAATTTACCTATAGTTAAATTCTTTATATTTCTCTATTCATTATTCAGCATATTACATGAAGTTTATGCATAGAGATGTATGTCAAGCAGGGAGACCACCTAGCTGCTTGGCAATCTTGATCAGGAACATGGCAATTCTTCAGCAAGACATGCCAAAGCTGCGCTATTTTGTGCGCCAGGCCTAAAAGCCGACGCTAACACGCTGCTGAAAAAAGCTGGTAATCCGAAAGGATTACCAGCTCAAGGTCAGTATATTTCTCGCCACATGAGAAAACCACGTGTGAGCAGCGCTTTCGTGCTCGACGCGCTTTTACGCCCGGAGGTCGTGCGGGCTCGCACCCGTCGTACCTGCGACAATGTCGCACTTGGAGGTCGCGTGGACCTGTGCGCTCTTAGTGGGTTGCATCCTCGAAGAACTCCCATGCCTGAGCGTCGGTTGCGCCCTCGTGAACGATCATGCGAACAGCCTCGGCCATCTGCAGAGGATGGGTGCTCTGGAAGATGTTGCGGCCCATGTCAACGCCGCGTGCGCCCTTGCGGATAACGTCGTATGCAAGGTGCAGAGCGTCGCGCTCAGCAAGCTTCTTACCGCCAGCAACAACAATTGGAACTGGGCATGCTGCAACAACTTCCTCGAAGTCCTCGCAGTCGTAGGTCTTAACAATCTGGCAGCCCATCTCAGCGATGATGCGGGTTGCAAGCTTGAAGAAGCGACCAGTGCGCTCCATGTCCTTACCAACAGCGCAAACGCCAAGGGTAGGAATGCTGTAACGGAAGCCAGCGTTGATGACCTGGCTAAGGTTATCGATGCTGGAGAGCTGGCCGTCGGCACCGATGAAGGTCTGAACAGCCATGCAGTCTGCGTTCATGCGGATAGCGTCCTCGATGTCAACAGCAACAACCTCGTGAGAAAGGTCAGCCTGCAGCATAGAAGAACCAGAAGAAACGCGAAGAGCGATGCCCTTAGAAACCTCAGGAGAAACGCAGGTCCTGATTGCGCCACGGGTACCCATGAAGCAGTCAACGTAAGGAGCAAGCTGTGGAAGCAGCAGGTCAAGACGCTCGAGACCAGCGGTTGAACCCATGAAGTAACCGTGGTCAAATGCGAACATTACAGTGTTGCCGCTCTTTGGATCAAAGATGTTGGAGAGGTGCTTCTGCATACCCCAGTCGAGGTTGTTTGCACCCTTTACATAAAATCCCTGATTGTTAGCAAAAGGAGTGTCTACGTGATAATCCTTAGCTACTTTCAATCCGTCCAGATCTGCCATGAAAATCCTTTCAATAAAACCTTAAAGCACGCAGAGCAGCTGCGGTTCTTTGGACGAAGCTGTCCTCGAGAGGGCACGTCTCTTGGACGCGCCACTTTGGACGCACCTCTTTGGCTGGCTTCTGCCTCAGGAGGACCACCCTCCTCTGCGGCTGAATTACCTCATAAGCTGGCGAGAAGATCGGTCTTCTCGCCAGCCGCAAACTTACGCCGTGAACTTACGCCTTGATTAGAAGGAGTAGTTGTTCATGTTCTCCTTGGTGAAGACAAGGCGCTCAGGAAGCAGGACAACGCCGTTGTTCTTCTCGCCAGTCTTTGCACCCTCAGCGATGGAGTCGTTAGGCTCAACCTTAACATCGCCGATGCTTGGGATGGAGATGGTGTCGCCAACCTTGACCTCGTTACCAGCTGCAAGGAATGCTGCAACGTAGCAACCCATAGCGCCCTGAACTGCGCAGTCCCAGAGGCCCCAGTTGTAGATGGTGCCGTGCTCGCAGTAGGACTTGATGGACTGTGGAGAAGCAAAACCGGTGATGGTGATCTTCTTCTCGTCGTAGCCCTTGTTCTCTGCAGCCTGAAGCTGGCCAGGAAGAGCGGTGGAGTCGTTGCAGATGATCAGGTCAATATCTGGGTAAGCGTCAAGGATTGCCTCACCAATGGTGATTGCCTGCTCTGCATCCTGGTTGGAGTAGTAGTTCTCGTGGACGTTCTTCCACTTAGGATACTTCTCCTTGATGATCTTCTGTGCAGCTACCTGCCAGGAGTTCTGGTCGGTAACGGTTGCCTGGGAGTAGTGCCAGACGTAGGTGATCTCGTCCTTCTCTGGGTCCTTGCCGCGCTCCTTGAGGCCAGCAACGCCCATGTCAACAAGCATCTGGCCAAGAATCTCTGGGGTGCCCTGAGAAACCATGAGGGTACGATCCTCTGGGTTAGCGTCGGAGTCCCAAGTGGTAACTACAATACCAGCAGCGGTTGCCTTCTTCAGTGCGTCGGAAACGCCCTTTGCGTCAACGGTAGAGATGCTGATTGCGTCTACGCCGTTAGCAACTGCCTGGTTGATGACGGAAACCTGAGCGGAAACAGATGCGGTTGCGTCGCCGATGTAATCAACGGTGAAGCCCCACTCCTTGGACTTATCCTGTGCGCCCTTGTTTGCGGACTCGAAGAATGCGTTGCCGGTGACCTTAGGAATAAATGCTACGGTCTTGCCCTTGACGTCTCCGCCACCCTCGGACTTCTTGGTCTCTTCCTTCTTCTCGCCACCACCATTATTGCAGCCTGCCAGAGCGAGGCCAGCGCTAACTGCGGTGATACCAGCGGCACCAATAAAACCACGACGAGTAATCTCTTGCATAGGTAACCTCCCTTGTCTGTGCCTAAGGCACAATTTCCCCAAAGCTTATGCCTTGGCTTTACTGCTGCTAGAAAGCAGCGATTTCAAAAACGTACCGATATTTGTTCCGCTTGCTGCCGATCGAGCAACGATGACAACAACCAGCAGGACACCAACAGGAATATCCAGATACTGAGGGCTTACCTTGAAGCACAGTGGCAAGCCGAAGCGCAAGAATGCAATAACAAACGAAGCAAGTGCGGTACCAACAATGGAACCCTTACCACCAGTGGAGAGCGTGCCGCCCAAAACAACTGCGGTGATGATGTCCATGGTAAGGTCAGCGCCAAGGTCGGACTTAGCGGTACCCAGGTAAGCGGTCAGAACAACACCTGCAATAACAGCGGAAACTGCGGTGAGCATGTAGGTGGACATGATGACTGCTCGGCTGTTAATGCCAGAGAACTCAGCTGCGCTCTGGTTAACGCCAACCAGGGTAATGCGGCGACCATACTTGGTCTTGTGCAGCAGAATAAACGCGATGACCAGCATCAGGATGTAGATAAGCAACTGGAATGGGATGACGCCAAAGAGCTGGAAGTTAGATACAAACTTGAAGTCCTCGGGGAAACCGCCAATTCCCTGGTAGCTCTCGGTCTTGGAGAGCGTGGAGATGAGCAGCGCCAGACCGGAGTACAGGAAGCTGCCACCTAGGGTAACAACCATTGCTTGTACTCGACAGTACGCAATCAAAAAGCCCGAAAGCGCGCCGCAAGCAACAACCAAGACAAAGGCAACGCCTACAGCACCCCAGATGGGAAGACCAAAGTCCTGCCAGCCAACGCCAATGGTGATGGACGTGAGGCCAACCAGGGAAGCAACCTGGATGTCGATGCCGCCAGTAACCATAACAAGCGTTACAAAAAGCGAGATCATAAAGACTGGCAGGTTATCGTTAATGCTGGTAAACAGCAGTGCTGGACGCAAAAACTTACCGTTTGCAGCGCCAAAAATGACAAACTCAAGCACAAGTAGGCCAATAAGAATCATGTTCCAGCTTGTCTGGCCCTTGGACAAAAATCCCTTAAGTGTCTTCATCATTAGCGAACACCGCCCTTCTTACCTGAAGGGCTCAAAGCTGCCTCACCAAAGTCTGCAATCTGCTCTGCAAGAACCTCAGAAGTTGTCTTTGGAGAAACACGTGCGTTCAGACGAGCGTGTCTGTTCTGAACAATGGAGCGGTGCTGAAGCAGAGCGTCCACAACGACAATGACAATCAGGATGACGCCGGTAATTGCGTTGTCGTAATTTGACGAGAAGCCCATGAAGACCAACAGGTAGCTGATGGATGCCATGATGACAGAACCGACAGCCGCACCAAGGACGGAGCCAACGCCACCAAGCAAGCTAACGCCACCAAGAACGCAGGCTGCAATAGCCTTCATCTCGTAGCCGTTGCCGCTCATTGGGGTGACAAAACCAATACGGCTGCAGAAGATGATGCCACCGATAGCTGCCATAACGCCGCAGATGACGTATGCCAGAACCTTGGTCTGAAGAGCTGGGATACCAACCAGAGTTGCGCCGTTAGCGTTATCGCCAACTGCTGCAAACCAGCGACCACGACGGGTCTGGGTTAGTGCAAAGTGAATCAGAATGACCAGTGCGATAACTGCACAGTAGTAAACGGTGAAGTCACCAATACCAGTTACTGCCGAGAAGTCCTTGAACTCCTTAGGAAGGTTCTCAACCCACTGACCATTGGTGTACACGTAAACAATACCGCGTAGAACACCGTTGGTACCCAGGGTAAAGATGAGCGATGGAGCCTTCATAACGGCAACGCCCCATGCGTTTACCAAGCCAATTGCTACACCAATAAGAATACCTACCAGGCAAGCAATAGGAAGTGGAGTTCCATCTCTGAGCATGCTGCCAACTACCACAGCAACAAGACCCAAGTTAGAACCAACAGAAACGTCAATCTCACCAATGAACAGGGTGAAAGCCACGCCAACAGCGACCAATGTGTAGACAACGGACGTGTTAAAGCAGGCAGCAATTGTTGCTGGCGTCAAGAATGCAGGATTCATTGCACCAACAATAATAAAGAGAGCAATCAGGAATGCGAGGCTGCTCAGTCCCCTAGCCTTGAGAAGGCGCTTTACAAGATCCATACGTCACCTCCTACAATCCAAATGCAGCGGACATGAGGTTGTCCTGCGTAATTTCTTCTTTTTTGAACTCGTGATTAATGCGTCCCTGGTACATAGTGAACGCACGGTCAGCAAGCTCAATAATCTCTTCCATATCTGAAGAAATTAGAAGAATAGAAACACCTTGCTTACGGAGCTCCTGCAAAACGGCGTACACATCGCCACGAGCAGCAGCGTCAATACCACGGGTTGGCTCGTCCAAAATAACAACCTTTGGAGCAACCGAGAATGCGCGGCCAATAACAATCTTCTGCTGGTTACCACCAGAGAGGCCGCCTACCTCCTGATCAAGGCCAGTAACCTTGGTGCGGAAGTTATCAACGTAGTTCTGAGAAACTCTATCTTCTTCTTTGCGGTTAAGCAGCAGCTTACCAAGAGAAGAGTTAGCAAGCAGAGAGCTTGTGGTGTTCTCGGCAACGTCACGAATTCTAAACAGACCGTCGTTAAAGCGGTCCTCTGGGACATAGCTCAGACCTGCAGCAATGACGTCCTTGGTGGACTTGCCGGTAATGTCTTTGCCATCAACAAATACCTTGCCGCCCAAAACCTTATCCATACCGTAAATGGTGGTGGCCATCTCTGATCTACCAGCACCAACGATACCTGCAAGACCAACAATCTCGCCTGGATAAATGTTGAGGTTTACGTCAGCAAAGCCATAGCCGGTGAACTCAGCAAGTTCAAAAATAGGCTCTGCGTCGTAATCAATGTTTGCGCTCTCGGCAATCTCTTTCTTAATCTCTGCTGCGTCTGGTGGGAGCAGTCCGCGTACAAGATCTTCTCGCGTAAAGTCCTCTACCTTGCCGCGCATAGCCATAACGCCATCGCGCAGAATGCCAATGCTGGTAGAAATCTCAAAGACCTCTGCCAGGCGGTGTGTGATGTAGATAATGCCAATGTTCTTCTGCTTGAGCTCCTGGACTACCTTGAAGAGGCTCTGTACCTCGTCAAAGGTAAGTGCAGAAGTTGGCTCGTCCAGAATAAGAATCTCAGAGTGACGCATAAGACCGCGGAGAATCTCAACCATGCCCTGCTCAGCAATGGAAAGTGTCATTGCCTTACGGTCCAGGTCAAGCTCCCAGCCAATCTCTTTCATAGTGTCTTCAAGCATCTTGTTAAGCTCAGCTTTTGGAGCCTCAAAACCAATGGTGATGTTCTCTCTAACGGTCATGTTAGGGAACAGCATTGGCTCCTGAGGAACCATATAGATACTGTGTGCAAGTGCGGCCTTAGGGTTAGAGATATCAACCTTTTGACGATCGATAGAAATTTCTCCCTCATCGGCGGAGTAAATACCCATGATGATCTTCATGAGGGTAGATTTACCGGAACCGTTGCCACCAATAAGAGAGATGACCTCTCCTGGCGCCAAATCTAAGTTAATGCCTTTTAAGACCTCGTTGGAACCAAATGACTTCTTGATTCCGCGGACGGAAAGAAGTGTGTCGCACTGCTCGCACACATCTTTTCCTTCAGGCGACTTTGGGTCAGTGGCATCGATATCGATGTCAAAAGTTTCACCCATAGTACCTCCTACCAAAAAATAACAAACGGCCGTACAAAATCTCACACTTTGAAGATATATATAAAAAGGCATTCTTCAAAGCACCGTCACGGCAAACGGTATTATTACTGCCGTGAATGGTATTTTTGATTGTCCAATGAACAATAGTT
>JABZHK010000002.1:0-1276 GCA_015258885.1 Atopobium sp. | reverse complement strand
TCAGAATTCTTCTGTACGTAATTATGGTATTTGTAGTATATCTTCCTGTTAATAGGGAGAAAAATTACTATAATGAAATCTAGTATGTTAGATACAAATGTTTTAGTATTAAACAAAAGTATCAACTGGAGGATGGATGGACGAGCAGACATATGCACTAGCCACCAAGGCTGCATGGTATTACTACATGGAAGATAGCACCCAGGCTCAGATTGCTGAGGTCATGGGCGTTTCTCGTGCAAAAGTTATCCGTCTCCTTGAAGAGGCTCGCGCGCAGGGTATTGTTCAGTTCAGCTTCAGAAAGAACGATAGCCAGCGCGTTTCCGCAGAACAGCTCCTTATTGACCGCTTTGGCCTCAAAGACGCTTTTGTGGTGCCAACGCCTCTGGATAGCTCTGCCATTAATCAATCTATTGCTCAGGGCGCAGCTCACTACGTCTCCGATCACCTGCGCGAGGACGGCTACCTCAACATTGGCTACGGCGACACCGTCAGCCGTATGCTGGGATTTCTTGCCAAAAACCGCGAAGAGTCGCTCAATGTTGTTAGCCTTACGGGTGGCGTGAGCTACTACCTGCCATCCGTTGGCACCACCGCCTACTCCATGCACCTGTTCCTAACGCCGTCTCCACTTGTTGTGTCTTCTCGCCAAGTGCGCGATGCGCTTCTTGACGAGAAAAGCCTGCAAGACGTGTCCACTATGACGGAATATGCAGACATGAGTGTGGTCGGCATCGGCGCCGCAGTTGAGGGCTCCACCGTTTTACGCAATGGCATCCTTAACGAGGGCGAGCTGACCGTGCTTAAGATGCAGGGAGCCGTCGGTGACGTTTTGAATCACTTTATGGATAAAGACGGCAATCTTATTCAGACAGAAATTGAAGATCGCGTCATTAGCACCGATCTGGACAAGCTTCGCCAGCTCAAGAACGTTGTTGGCGTTGCTGGTGGCAAAGATAAAGTTACGGCAATTAAGGCAGTGCTTAACGGCGGCTATCTGAACGTGCTCATCACGGATTCAGACACCGCTGCTGAGCTGCTTCTTTCGTAAACAAGGAGGATCTGATGAGCAAGTATCTTCTTGCACTAGACGCGGGAACAGGAAGTATTCGCGCCGTTCTCTTTAGTGTTGACGGTGAGCAGGTTGGGGTTGCTCAGCGCGAGTGGGAGCACCATGAGGACCCTCGTTGGCCTGGCAGCATGGACTTTGATTGGGTTGCTGACTGGCAGCTTGCTCTGGACTGCATCAAAGAGGTTCTGGCAAAGACCTCCATTG
>JABZHK010000029.1:0-10190 GCA_015258885.1 Atopobium sp. | reverse complement strand
TCGTTATTTGGACGGCGGAACAACCGATTCAATTCCGTTTGCGGCGGCGCTTGGCCTGCCCGACGGAAAAGCAGAGCGTGCGGTTAACATTCCCGACCACAAGCCGGCAAAGAAAGCGCTGGTCATTGTCACGCAGGATAGGGACTTCGTAAAAACCGACGTCAACGAGCAGATTGCCATTCGCTCGCAGCTCTACTCCGCGTATCCATACTTTGAAGCCGCGTTGGCTTCTCGTGCCGAGCGTTACATGGACCAGCGCAAACAGCTCTTTGAGCTGGAGGAAGAGGGCAGGGCGCTGGTGCTTGAGCCTCCCGAGCCAGTTGAAGTTAAAGTTAACGAGAAGTCCGGTGAGGCCCTGTTGTCTCTGTACCTGACAGGCCGCCAAGTAGCACTTGAGCGCCTCGAAGAGATTAAGAGTTTTATTGAGTAGACTTTTGGATTAATCGAGCTCCAAAATCTACAAACGTCTGTCTGAGCACAAAACAAAATTGATACGGAAAGAGTTTGTTTTGAAGACACCAATGAATAAGTTTTTGAAGGTAATGTTTGCGCTGGTTATCGTTGCAATGACTGGTGCGGCGATTCTGCAAATTGTCGCTCCCGAGTACATGGGAAGCAATGCCGCTTATGGTATTTCGACCGGTTGGCAGCGAGAGATTGGTTTTTGGAATCTCGCGGTGCTCATCATTTTGGTTACCACGTGTTTCCACTACGATTGGGTCTATCTACGTGCGATTTTGCTCGCGCTGATTCTGGGCGGTATCGGAATTGGAACCAACCATTTCATTCATTTTTTGAGCGCTCACGAGTCGGTAAATTTGGTTGGTGCTATCGAGAATTACATTCTTGCAGTTGGTTGGATGATCGGCTGGAAGCTCGAATGCAATCGCAGAAAAGTCGAAGGCGCTTCCGAGTAACTGCGGAAAGGTCGCGAGCGTTTTGCACGACGGCGCTACGAGCGAGACGTTATGCCCGCGACGTTATGCGCGCCTGATTTTCTCTGAACTATTTGCCGGAAAAGTGCACCATGTCTGAGTGATTTTGCCGGTTTTTATCGCCATGTCTGAGTAAACTTACTCAGACATGATGCAGTTTTTAGGCTCAAAATTTAGGGCCACGTAGTTTATCTTTCACCCGCCTGATTTGATTAAAGATTCTGTAAATTTTGCCTAAAAAGGTAAAAGAAACTGTGGATTTGCCTGATTTTGTCAAAGAATCTGTATCCAAAATACAGATTCTTTGCATTTTTCAGGCGCGTATGCTGTTAAGGCGCACCTGGCGAGAAACCCGATGCGCTCGCATCCCGCGCGCTAGCGCAGGCGCGTGAGCTGCACTTTCTCGATAAGCGAATCCACAACCGAGCGCTCCGCCGCTTGAGTTCCGCTCTCCATGACGTTTGCGGCACCCGTGGCCATAGCCAGTCGCAGCGCGTCTTCTGTCGAGAGACCCTGTGCATCTGCAAAGGCAAGCGCTGCCACAACGGAGTCACCGGCACCGACAGTGCTTCCTACCTGGACTTTTACTGGACCTGCATACCAAACCTCGTCGGCCGTAGCGTAGACGGCGCCGTTGCCGCCCATGGAAACGCAGACCGTGTCAATGCCACCAGCAACAATCTCGGAAGCGGCTGCGGCAATCGCGTCCACGTCGGTAAGCTCGCGGCCAAGCATGGCGGAGAGTTCGTGATCGTTTGGCTTGGTGAAGTATGGCTTCTGCTCAAGGCCAGCTGAAAGCGCTGCGCCGTCAGCGTCCAGGTAAACTTTCAGCCCGGCGTCGCGCAGAGCACGAGTCCAGCGGCCATACGTATCAGAGGCAGCTCCGCGGGGGAGGCTGCCGGAAAGAACCACAATGTCGCCAGCGGAAGTCTTGGCAATCACGTCAGCAAGCGCCTGGTCAAGCATGGTGTCGGTGACCTCGGGTCCGGGCTCGTTGATGTCGGTATTGGTACCGCCTTCAGTATCAACGACCTTAAGGTTGGTGCGCGTCTCACCGGGAACGGAAATCGCCTGAACCTTGATGTTATTCTCGCCAAGTGTGTCAGCGATCCACTTGCCGGTTTGACCTGCAAGAACGGCGATGGCGGTAGACTCTCCGCCCAGTTTAGCGATAACCTTGGAGACGTTGATACCCTTGCCGCCCGCGTCCTGCCTGAGCCACGTGATGCGATTCACCTGGTCAACGGCAAAATTTGGCACCTGGACGGTCTTGTCCAGAGCGGGGTTGAGCGTGACGGTGTAGATGCTGGGCATAGTCGCTCCTCGGTTTGCGGCGCCGCAATCGGCGCTTGAGTAGCACCGCCAAGCGGCGCAAGTTATCTACGCTGATAATACTTCAGTTTCGGCAAAAAAGTAACCGCGGACAGCGCTGTTACGCGCATATCCGCGGTCTTTTCTGGCGAGAAACCCGGCGCACTCGCGGCTTGCCTTGGACCCGCGGCCCGGTCCGGCGCACTCGCAGCGCACTCGCGGCTCGCCCTGGACCCGCGCCGCCGGGTGCCGTCAGCGCTTACTTGCTGTCAGCGCTCTTGAACTGGTTGAGCGCCCAAGCGTACGCAGTTGGAGCAACCCTGGACCAGTACTTCCAGTTGTGGTTGTCGCCGGAGTCGCGCTGGTAGTCAACGTTGATACCAGCATTTTTGAGCTGCTCAACAAAGGCGTCGACGTCAGCAACAGGTACTACGCCGTCGTCGGAAGTTGTTGCCACAAAGAACGAAACCTGACTTGGATCAACCTCACCAAGATACTGGGTTGGGAATAGCTGCTTGTACAGATCCCATGACCAGCTGGTGGTTCCGTCGCTAAAGGCGTGCTGAGAGGTGTAAATAAAGTTGTCGTCAGCAAGTGTGGTCCAAACAGAAGGCGAGAGTAGAATGCCCTTGCTGAAGTAATCGGAGTGGTGCAAAACAAATCGTGCTGCACCATAACCGCCCATAGAAATGCCGCCGATTGCGTGATCTTTGCGATCCTTTGACACGCGATATGTGCTCTCAATGTAAGGTACCAGGTCGTTCATGATGGCAGATTCCATCTTGAGACCGCGGTCGGCGGAGTCAATGTAGAAGCTGTTAAAGCCGTCGACAAAGACTACGATAGCTCCCTGACCAGCGGTTTGAATGGCCTCGTCAAGCATGGCTGACGAATCAAAGCGCTCCAGCAGATTGCGATGATTGCCGTATAGACCATGCAGCATGTAAATAACGGGGTAGGTCTTATCGGGATTGGACTCGTAGTCTGCAGGCAGGTAGACATCATAGTTCCAGTCCAAGCCAAGGGTTGGCGAGTAGAACGATGTAGCCTTAACCGTTCCCTTGGGAGCCGTTTCTTTCTGGTCTTTCTGCGCCTCAGACTGAGCGGTTGAGCTGCCTTGAGTGTTCTCAGAGGCGGCTGGCGAGCAACCATAGAATGGAATCACCAGCAAAAGCGCTGCAAATAGAGCAAGTGCGGTGCCCAGTACCATATGGTTCTTAAGTCGGGTTTTAAGCTGGCCGCCCAGCAACGCAAAGTTCCGGTGCAAACGTGCGACAAAATCTGTGTCACGCATCATTTCCTCCTGACGCTGTAGCTTTGACCTTGGTGTAAACATACGAGCACGCCCGCACTTCTCGCCCTATAAAATAAAAAGTCGAAACAAAATGCATCGCACAGCAGGCCAAGTGGTTGTTCTTGTGCTGTGGACGGCTTTTCAATGTGGAGAAACCTGTCAAATTTGAACGAATTGTTGCATTCGTGAAGCAACAAAAATTCCCGCGTACAACAGCTAAAGAGTGGAGTATACTTTTAAGGCTTTTCCACAGAGCCCCGTAATCTCTGACAAGAAAAAGCATCGATGACCCGTCCAGGGGTTATCAACTCGTAATTCGTAGGAGGAGTCAAGTGAAGAAGTCGACTCAGTTCGCCAAGGCTGGCGAAGTCGAGCGCAAGTGGGTGCTCATCGACGCTGAGGGCGCAACGCTCGGTCGTCTGGCTACAAAGGCTGCCATGATTCTTCGTGGTAAGAACAAGCCACAGTACACCCCAAACGCTGATACTGGTGACTTTGTTGTCATCATCAATGCAGACAAGGTTGTCCTTACTGGTGTTAAGGCTGACCACAAGGAGTATTGGCGTCACTCCGGCTACCTTGGTGGCTTGAAGATCACTTCCTTCAAGGAAGAGATGGAGAAGCACCCAGAGCGTGTTGTTGAGCACGCAGTCAAGGGCATGCTTCCTAAGACCACTCTTGGTCGCAAGCAGGGTATGAAGCTTAAGGTTTACGCCGGCGCTGAGCACCCACATGCTGCACAGAATCCCGTCAAGATTGAGCTGGAGGGCTAAACGATGGCAGATAACACCGCTGTTTACACCGGCACCGGCCGTCGTAAAGAGGCCGTCGCTCGTGTTCGTCTTGTTCCTGGAACTGGTAAGGTTACCGTTAATGGCCGCGAGGCAACCCAGTACTTTGGTCGCCAGCAGCTCGTAGACAACGCAACCGCACCTCTCCGCATTACTGATACTCTTGGTCGTTTCGACGTCCTCGCAAACTGCGATGGCGGCGGCATCAACGGCCAGTCCGGTGCTCTTCGCCTGGGCATTGCTCGCGCTCTTCTCGAGGCTGGCGAGTATCGTGATGACCTTAAGAAGGCCGGCTACCTCACCCGCGATTCTCGTGCGGTCGAGCGTAAGAAGTACGGTCTGAAGAAGGCTCGTAAGCGTCCTCAGTTCTCCAAGCGCTAAGGCCGCTGGACCCAAAAAAGTCCTCACAAAGAGACCTGTTGTATATCGGCAGGTCTCTTTTTTGTATACTTTTAAATGGTTGCATTTTGCATATTTACGCAACCGTTTTAGTCCGCACGTTCTTCTCGCCATCTGGCGAGAAGCCCCACCTGTCGAGTAGTTCGCTGGCGCTTCGCGCGCACGTTGCTCTCCACCCGACAACACTACATTCGCAGCTAGGAGACGCTTATGAAGTACTTTGGAACCGACGGCTTTAGAGGCCGTGCAAACGAGGGTCTGAACGTCGATCACGCATACAAAATTGGCCGTTTCATTGGCTGGTATTACGGAGCCAAGCAGGCTCGCAAGGCTCGTATCATCATTGGTAAGGATACCCGCAGGTCAAGTTATATGTTTGAGTCCGCGCTTGTCTCGGGCCTGGTTGCTTCCGGCGCTGATGCGTACATGCTGCACGTCATTCCTACGCCTGGTGTTAGCTTTGAGGTTGTTGACGGTGCCTTTGACTGCGGCGTCATGATTACTGCATCCCACAATCCGTTCACCGATAACGGCATCAAGCTGGTCAACAAAGATGGCTACAAGATGGACGAGGACGTCCTTGAGCAGGTAGAGGCCTATATTGACGGCGAGTTTGACGTTCCTCTGGCAACGGGTGACAGCATTGGCCGCACGGTTGATTACATGCAGGGCCGCAACCGCTACATCTCCAGCCTTATTGCAAGCTGCGGCTTTAGCCTGCAGGGCCTGAAGATTGGCCTGGACTGCGCTAACGGCGCAGCTTCTAGTGTTGCTCGCCCTGTTTTTGATGCTCTGGGCGCCGAGACTCACGTTATCAACAACGCTCCAAACGGCCTCAACATTAACGTTGATTGCGGCTCCACCCACATTGACCAGCTACAGCGCTTTGTGGTTCAGAACGGCCTTGACGTGGGCTTTGCCTATGACGGTGATGCTGACCGCTGCCTGGCAGTTGACGAGCGTGGTCACGTGGTTGACGGAGACCTGATTCTCTACGTTTGCGGCACCTACCTTAACAAGTATGGTCGCCTGGCAAAGCAGACCGTGGTCACTACCGTCATGAGTAACTTTGGCTTGTTCAAGGCATTTGACGATGCTGGCCTCTCTTACGAGAAAACCAGCGTAGGCGATAAGTATGTCTACGCTTGCATGAACGAAAACGAATACAGCCTGGGCGGCGAGCAGAGTGGTCACATCATCTTTGGTGACCTTGCTAAGACCGGCGACGGCATCTTGACTAGCCTCCGTATTATGGAGGTCTTACGAGCAGAGCGCGAGAAACTCTCTGAGCTTACTCGTCCCGTTACACTATATCCACAGCAGTTGGTTAACGTCCGCGTCACTGACAAAGAGGCTGCTATGCAGTCTCCTAAGGTCAACGACGCAGTTGCAGCTGCCGAGAAGTTCCTTGAGGGCAATGGTCGCGTGTTGGTCCGCGCTTCCGGAACAGAGCCTCTGGTGCGCGTTCTTGCAGAAGCTCCAACCGATGAGCTCTGCCAGCAGGCAAATCAGATTGTGCTTGACGCACTTGAGGAGTATAGGCTCAGCGCTTAAGCGCAGATAGATCTAGGGGATACGATGGCACTGGCAGGAATAGGTGTAGATATGCTTGAGATTGCCCGCATGCAGCAGGCAATTGAGAGACGCCCTCACTTTATTCGCCGTATGTTCACCGATGCCGAGCGTGCGTATTGTGAGCGCACTGCTCGCCCTGCGGAGCACTATGCTGCTCGCTTTGCAGCAAGAGAAGCCGTGCTCAAAGCCTTAGGAACGGGTTTCTCGTCTGGTATTGGTTTTCGGGATGTTTCTGTTGAGAGAGATCAGTTGGGCAGGCCACAGGCTCGTCTAGCGGGCAAGGCTGCACAGATTGCGGCCGAGCAGGGCGTGCAGGAGATTGCGCTTTCTATCTCGTACACCAGAGACGTGGCGGTAGCCAATGCGGTTGCGGTAACCAACGCCGTAAAACCCAAGGTAGATCAAAAGGAAGATGCTGCCCAAGAGCTGGCACGTTCGTTCAAAGAAGCTCGTTCTGTGTTGGATGAGCTTGAGCGCGTGCAAGAACCTATAATTGAGACAACCTTTGATGATGTTGTTAAATCCGAGGAGTAAGTTATGCAGCCGGTACTAAATGTTGAGGACATCAAGCGTGTAGAGATTGCGCTGACACGCGTGGGCGTGAGCGTTTCCGAGCTCATGCACCGTGCAGGTTACGCTGCTGCTCAAGAGGCCCTTGGCATGGGAGGGGACATCTCTAACGTTGTCATCCTCGTAGGTCTTGGCAATAACGGCGGAGATGGCTGGGTGGCAGCAGAAGCGCTGCGCTCTAGAAACTGCAACGTTAAGGTGGTTACTCCGCTTGAGCCTGATCAGATTTCCGGCGATCTTGCACGTCAGATGGCGCAGCGCGCCGTTCGCGCGGGAGTCTCCGTGCTGGTTGGTCCTTCTCGCCAGGAGCTGATTGACCTGTTGGCAACGGCTGACGTGGTGCTCGATTGCATGCTGGGCACCGGTTTCCACGGCAAGGTTCGTGCTCCGTTTGATATTTGGATTGAGTGCCTGAATCAGTCTGGTGCTCGCGTTCTTTCTGTTGACGTTCCAAGTGGTCTTTCTGCACAGAAGGGTCAGGTAGAAAGCGCGTGTGTTGTCGCCGACGTCACTGTTACCATGATTGCGCTCAAGCCCGGTCTTATTGCAGACGCTGGCCGCGATGTTTGCGGCTCCATTGTTGTAGCCCCTCTGGCTGAGCAGACCGAGCGCCTGGTTGTTGAGGCAGATCCTGTTGCCTGGCGCGTTGACCTGGAAGATTATCTGGCTTCCGTTCCCGCCCAGCTCAACGACTGCGATAAGTACTCTCGTGGCTCCGTTCTGGTGGTCGGCGGCTCAAGTCGCTTCCCCGGAGCCGCTGTTTTTGCTGCTAAAGCGGCTGCTCGTGCGGGTGCTGGCTACGTTACGCTGGCAGTTCCTGAGGCTATTGTCAGCTGCGTTCAGATGATGTTGCCAGAGGTTCCCGTTATTGGCCTCCCGTGCGACGCTGAGGGCGTGTTTACCGAGGAAGCAGCTCCACTGGTGCTGCAGCTTGCCGCCATGCGCACCGTTACGCTGGTTGGCCCTGGCATGCGCGTCTCTGGCGGAACCGTTAAGGTTACCTCTGCACTTCTTGACTCTGAGCTGCCCGTTATTGTTGACGCTGACGCGCTCAACTGCATTGCTCGCCTCACCAATAACAACCTTCCAGATTTCCCTGAGCTTACTCGTCGTACCGCTCCGCTTATCATGACCCCACATCGTCGTGAGCTTGGTCGCCTGGTCAACCAGGTAGACAATCCTCCTGCAAGCCTGGTGGCTCAGCTTGAGGCTGCTCGCAAGATTGTCTGGGCAGACGGTGGCTCTGAGCTGGTCATTGTTGCTAAGGGTACTGCTACTGGCTGCGTAGGCGTCCAGAAAGCCGTGCTGCCAAAGCCTGGTCCTGTCACGCTGGCAACCGCAGGCTCTGGCGATGTTCTTGCTGGTACCATTGCTGGTCGCTTGGCTCAGGTTGCTGGTCAAGTTGATGACCTGCCAACCTTCTGCTCACTTGCCTGTGAGGTTCACGCATACGCAGGTCAGCTAGCTGCCGAGAAGCTCGGTGTGCGCGGAGCTATGGCTGGAGACATCTGTGACGTTATTGGCCTTGCTTCCGATGCACTTGAGGAGCAGATTGCATTCCCTATGGCAGACTTTGAAGAAGCTGCGGAGTAGGTGAGCCTGATGTCGGCATATCCCCAGGATAGATGGGCTTGGATAGAGATTGATCTTTCTGCCGTCCGCCACAACGTAAAGGCGTTTAAGGCCCAGCTTAACCGCGGTGTCAAGATGATGTGCGTGGTCAAGGCTGACGCATACGGCCACGGTGCTGCTCAGTGCGCTAAAGCCATGCAGTCTGTGGGTGCTGACCAGTTTGCCGTTGCAACGGTCGATGAGGGCGTTGAGCTGCGCTGCTCCGGCATTGAGAGCCCTATCCTGGTGCTTTCTGAGCCACCGGTCACTTCCATTCCAGACCTTGTGCGCTTTGACATCATGCCGTCCGTCTACACGGTTGACTTTGCCCTCGCGTACGGCGAGGCTGCTGCCGCAGCTAACAAGGTTGGCCGCTATCACCTGGCCATCGACACTGGCATGACCCGCATTGGCGTCAGGCGAGAAGATCTTCTTGAGGTGCGCGGTTCTATCGATTTCCACAGGGGTCTTGAATGCGCTGGCACGTTTACGCATTTCGCTACGGCCGATGTGCTCGACAACTGGGACTTTGATCTGCAGGTTAATCGTTTTATTGAAGCAGTTACAACGCTTAAAAACGCAGGCTATGAGCTGGGCTTGGTTCACGCCGACAACACTCCTGGCACCGTTCTGCACAAAGACATTCAGTTTGACATGGTCCGCGTGGGCATTGGTCTGTACGGACTTCACCCAAGTAAGCTCACTATTCCCCGCATTGACCTGCAGCCCGTTATGAGCGTGCGCGGTCGCGTAACGCGCGTAGTCTATCCAGCTGTTGGCGATGGCGTTGGCTACGGCATGACGTGGCGTGTTCCTCGCAATAACATCCAGGTAGCTACCGTACCTATTGGCTACGCCGACGGACTTGCACGCAGCCTTTCTAACCGCATGGACGTTTTGACGCGCGGAGACCGCGTCCGCCAGGTGGGCAATATCTGCATGGACCAGTTTATGATTGCCGTTGATACCGCAGGTACACACGCTAATAAACCTGCGCACGAAATTCGCTATGGTGACGTTGTTACGCTCATTGGCAAAGATGGCGATCAAGAAATCACCGCAGATGAGATGGCTGACCTCCGTGAGACCATCAATTACGAGGTAGTTTGCAACTTTGGCGCGCGCCTCGATAAGGTGTACATCTAATGGCAGTCACGCTTGACGAGATTCGTGAGCAGATAACTGATTGCAAGAAGTGTCCGCTTTGGGAAACGCGCACCAACATTGTGTTTGGTGGTCCAAATCCCACGGCTCGCATCATGATTGTGGGAGAAGCTCCTGGTAAAAACGAGGATCTGAGCGGTCAGCCTTTCGTGGGCGTATCGGGCAAAAAGCTTGATGCGCTGTTAGAAGAAGTTGGCCTTTCTCGCCAGGATGTTTTTATCTCTAACGTGGTCAAATGCCGACCACCTTCAAACAGAAATCCCAAGGTTGCCGAGGTGGAAGAGTGCTCTCCGTACCTTCGCGACCAGATTCGCGCTATTAAGCCAGACGTTATTGTCTGCCTGGGAAATTTTGCAACGCAGTTTGTCATGCACACCGATAAGGGCGTGACGGAGCTGCGCGGCAAGTTTTACCAGATAGGCGCCTTTAGCGTGCTGCCTACCATGCATCCCGCATCAACTATTTACCGCAAGGAGTGGGCACAGTTCCTCAAAGATGACCTGCGACTTCTTGCTGATTGGCTTGAGGAACACCCTCGAG
>JABZHK010000028.1:0-10379 GCA_015258885.1 Atopobium sp. | reverse complement strand
GTAATCGCGTCAAGAGCTGCTGCCTCAAGGTCTTTCTCGCCAGAAGCAACTGCCCTACCGTATGCATCGGTATCAAGAATTGCCTGGCGGTAACGATCAGTTGTAAAGCCATAAGGAGCGCGACCCCACTCGTTGGTCTTCTGAGCTCGCTCAACAATGATGTCCAGGTCAGCGTCAACTGATTCTGGAGTAATGTCCAGATCGGCCAAGGTGGTTGGGAGACCAAGCTTTCTATTAAGCGCCACCTGCTCCTCAAGTGCCTTAAGGTTGCCGTCAAAGGCATAAAGAACGCAGGTACCAAAGGAAACAACCTCACCATGAAGGTGTTTCTCGCCACGCTCGCCCAGAGCAGTAAAGGCATTGTAGAAGGCGTGAGCGGTTGAGGAATTAAAGTAATACGCGCCGCGCTCTGCGCCAAGATTGGTGGTCATATTAGAAACAATACCAGCAGTCACAATGATGTTCAGAACAACGTTTTCAAATGCTTCAGAAACAACGCCGGAGCGCTTGTCTACAAGTGCCTGCTCTGCATTATCAAACAGAGGCTCAATGCAGGCACCTGCGGCAAGAGCTCGTCCCATAAGAGGGCTGTGGAGCAGCTCAACTTCTCTGGAAGAAAGTTCAACCTCAGGACCCTTAGAGAAGGCATCGCCAATTCCTGCCCAGAAGTACTCATCCGGGCTCTCTGCAATAATCTGCGTATCAATAAAGGTATGAACGGGCAGCTCAGCAGGAATGAAGTACGTATCTGCAGAACCGTCTTCTTTATAGAAAACAGCAATTCTTGTTACAGGAGCGCAGTTAGACGCAAGTGTTGGGAAGGTAAAGTATGGTTTGTCCAGAATAGTTGCAATCTCTTTACCCTCATCAATTGCACGACCACCACCAACAAGAAAGAGCATATCAGCAGCAATAACCTCAGGCATTGCTGCAATTCTCTTGGCATTTGCGTGCGTAGAGTTAGTGCCGTAAGAAATCCAAGAAGAGATAGAAACCTCAGAACCCGCAAGTGCAGCCTCAAGCTTTGGACGTGCCTTCTCCATTGCTGTTGGTCCACCAATGACTACAGCATTTTTACCAAAGCGCTTAACAATGTGCAGTACCGACTTATAAGCATCAACACCAATGGTGTATGAAGGCAGATACTCCGTAAATGTTCCGCGAGATTCCATCTTTTCCATAGCGTCCTCCAAAACCTATCTCAGAAAAGCGAGAATATAACTTTAACTGAATTAGTTATGTTTTTGCAGCATAAATCCTTGAACTATCGTTTCCTCTGCCTCTTTATAGGCTGACGAGAAAAACTCTGTATTAAGCATTTGATACTGCGGGGAGCTCACACTATTCTGGCGATTCTCCTCTGCAATGCGCTGTATAACCTGAAGTGTTTGCTCAACATCTGAATGTGTAAACCCATACTGTGGATGAGCCGCGGCAACTGCAAAGAGCTCATCAGATGCTTCTGGCAGACAATTCATATCAAGCGAGCGCCCGTAAATATCAAAATCTGCTTGCTTACGAATACGTGCATCTTCTCCTGTCGGAATATGATGAGCACGCAAAAATGCCCGTGTATGAGCGTTATACACGTGGTCGCAAACAAGGTGGCACCAAATGCCCACGATAAGCTCTCTGAGCTGGCGCTGATCTACTAAGCTGCGCTGCTCAGGTGAACAATACGACACATTTGGCTGAATAAAGTCAGTCTGTAGCAGATACTCGGCTGGGTTAAGACCACCCATAAAATTTCGCTGATACCGCTTATAACTTGGAATAGGCAAGCTACCTGGATACGATTGATGGCTTCGGCCATATCTCACCTTGTGAGAATAGTCTGGAACCATAAAGCCAACGTGCACATCAGGAGCAACATTTCCAAGCAGAAATGCATCAGGGTAGTGAATATCTACACCCAAGCAACCGGCTCCTTTCTCAAGGAGCCGGTCAGCATGAGCAATATGTACGTTCCAACTTGGCACTACAATTACCTGCTTATCCGCGAATTTCTCCGCCGGTAGAACGAAGAACCTTCTCCACAAGCTTTGTGTGGGTCTTCTCGACCTCTTCTGAAGTAAGCGTTCTGTCGTCTGCACGATACGTGAGCGAGAAGGCCATAGACTTCTTGCCCTCACCAACACGCAGCGAATCGCGGTACACGTCAAAGAGTCTGATGTCGCAGAGGAGCTTGCCACCAGCAGACTTCAAACGCTGAACTAGCTGCTCTGCAGTGACGCTCTCGTCAACAACAATTGCCAGGTCAATGGAGATACCTGGGTAGGTTGGAGGCTCCACAATAGGAAGGTCTTTCTGAGAAAGACGCAAAAGCGACGCAACAGAAATCTCAAAGGCGATGACGGGAACCTCAATGTCAAAGTTCTGGAGCGACAAAGGATGAATGTTTCCAACCCAACCGATTGTCTCGCTACCTGCAAGAATCTCAGCAGCGCGACCAGGCTGCAGCCAACCGTATTGCTCTGGCTCAGCTACACGGAAACGAACCTTAGGGATGCGAAGTGCCTCAAGCAGGCCCTCAACAATACCCTTGGCGTCAAAGAAATCGTAGGCTGGATACTTGGCATTCCATGCATCATCTGCTGGACGTCCAACTAACACACCACAGACATAGCTTGGCTCATCTGGCTGACTCTTGTCCTTGTGGCCAAAGAGCACACGGCCCAGCTCATACATGGCAATATTAGAGACACCATGAGCAAGGTTGTATGCAATAGAGCGCAGAAGACCTGGAACAATGGAGCGACGCATCTCAGACTGGTCAGCAACAAGTGGGCTCATAACCTTTACAGGGACGCCTCTTCCCTCTTCGCTCATACCAAGCTTAGAGAGGTCATCTGGACTTGCAAACAAATATGACTTTGTCTCGTTGAGGCCAAGGGAGCGCAGCGTACGGCCAATCTTTCTAATCTGACGCTGATCTGAAGTCAAACCGCCTGCATGGTTTCGAGCAGCAGGAAGCGTAGCCTCAATATCACCTTCACCCCACAGGCGAACAATCTCCTCAATAAGGTCAACCTCGCGCGTAAGATCTGGGCGGTTTGTAGGAGCAATAACGCTCAGCTCTCCGTTGTCTGCTGGAGCAACCTTGCAGCCAAGGCGCGTAAGGCGAGAAACCATAAACTCTTCTGGAATTTGAGCACCTGCAAGAGAGCAAACGCGCTCTGGGCGAAGCGTAATAGTTACTGCCTCTTTTACCTTTGGATATACATCAACAATACCAGGGCAAACCTCAGCACCACAGCACTCCTCAAAGAGTGCTGCTGCAATATCTGCAACAGATGCGCAACCGTTTGGATCCACAAGACGCTCGTAGCGAATAGAAGCCTCGCTCATCAGATCAAGGTTTCTGCTGGTACGGCTAATGTGGCCGTTATCAAAGACAGCGGATTCCAAAAGGACATCAACGGTATTCTCGGTAATTTCAGAATCCAAACCACCCATAACACCAGCAAGTGCAATAGGAGTCTTACCGTTATCTGTGATGACCGTCATATCAGACGTGAGCTCGCGGTCTTCTCCGTCAAGCGTCACAATGTGCTCACCGTCTTCTGCAGCACGAACCACAATGTGGTACTTGCCATCTTCCTTGGTAAGTTTTCCGAGGTCAAAAGCATGCAGAGGCTGGCCGGTCAGGTACATCACGTAGTTAGTAACATCAACAACGTTATTGATTGAGCGGCCACCACAAGCCGTAACGCGACGAGCAAGCCACTCAGGGCTTGGGCCAATCTTGACGTTTCGAACCACGCGAGCGGTGTACCTTGAGCAGAGCTCAGGATCAGCGATAGCAACATCAACCTGCTCAGATGCATCTGCACCAGACTCAGACGTGACACTTGGAAGCTCAATGTGGGTGTCAGTGTCATACATTGCAGAAACCTCAACAGCCATACCAGTCATAGAAAGGCAGTCAGGGCGGTTAGGGGTAATCTCGCAATCAAGAACTACATCAGACATGCCCAGGTAATCGGTAAGAGGAACGCCAATTGGAGCATCTTCGGGAAGAATCATAATGCCGCTCTGGTCATCGCCAAGACCAAGTTCGCGAGAAGAGCAGTTCATGCCGCAAGACTCAACGCCACGCAGCTTGGACTTTTTAATCTTAAAGTCTCCAGGAAGCACTGCGCCAATCATTGCCGTAACAATGTGGTCTCCCTGATTAAAGTTCTGAGCACCGCAAACAATCTGTAGAGGAACAGGATTTCCGTCCTTATCCACATTGTTGTTGCCCACGTCAACCAGAGTAACGTACATGTGATCAGAATCAGGATGAGGCTCTTTGCTTACAACCTGAGCAGTAACAACATGGTCAAGGTTAGCGCCAACACGCTCTACAGCTTCAACCTCAGTACCAGTGCGCACAAACTCGCGCTCAAGGTCTTTTGGATCCTGAGGAAGATCAACGAGCGTCTTCAGCCATTCATAAGATACACGCATGTGATTGCCTTTCTAGTAAGACGCCGATGATTAGAACTGACGCAGAACTCTCTGGTCACCAGAGATGAGCATGCGCAGGTCAGGAAGGTCATAACGGAGCGCTGCAACACGCTCAACACCAATGCCAAAGGCAAAGCCTGTGTATTTCTCGGAATCAATACCGCAGTACTTGAAGACATTAGGGTCAACCATGCCGCAACCAAGAATCTCAAGCCAGCCCGTGTTCTTGCAGAAACGGCAACCCTCACCGTGGCAAACACCACAAGAAACATCTACCTCGCAGCTTGGCTCGGTGAATGGGAAGAAGTGAGGACGATAGCGGGTAGCGCGGTCCTTACCAAAGATCTCACGAGTAAAGTGGTCAAGGGTGCCCTTGAGGTCACCAAAGGTGATTCCCTCATCAACAACAAGGCCTTCCATCTGCGTAAACTGAGGCAGGTGGTTAGCGTCTGCTGTGTCAGGACGGAATACCGTACCAGGGCAAATCATGTAAATAGGAGGCTCTTTTGTCTCCATGGTATGTACCTGTACGCCAGAAGTCTGCGTACGAAGAAGCACGTCGGACTCGCCCAGTACGTGCGATTCTTTACCTTCTGGCGCGTTGTCTACTACGTAGAACGTATCCTTACCAGAGCGGCTTGGGTGATCTTCAGGAGCGTTCAGCGCTGTGAAGTTGTAGTAGGTAGTCTCAACATAAGGGCCTGTCTCAATGGTGTAGCCCATGCTGATAAAGATGTCTTCCATCTCCTCACGTACCTGCTCAATGAGGTGCTGAGTACCAGGACTCAGACGACGACCTGGAAGGGTAATATCAGTTGCCTCAGCATTAAGCTGGGCTTCAAGGGCTTCTCGCTTTAAAGCAAGCTGACGCTCGCGAATAGCGGTCTCAACGTTAGCACGAACGGTATTTGCAAGCTGACCCATTTGAGGGCGCTGATCTGCGGGAACCTGACCCATCATACGCATAATTGCTGTAAGAGAGCCCTTCTTACCCATTGATGCAACGCGTACCTTCTCAAGTGCTTCAAGGTTTGTTGCCTTAGCAATTCCCTCAAGTACCTGCTCGCGAATTGCCGAGAGTTCCTCAGACATTCCCATGTAATTGCCCTTTCAATAGAAAACCGTCCCTGAGCATATGCCCAAGGACGGAAAATTTCCGCGGTACCACCTCGGTTGATTGCGCAGTTTTCTCTCTGTGCAATCCACTTAAAAGCCTAGTCTCGTTAGGCGGACGACTTCCCTACTAAGCAGTGACTGCCGTTCAAGTTGTAGCTCGGGAGTGAACTCTACCAGCGCTGTGCAGGTGTTTCTCAACCACGAACACCCTCTCTGTTCACAACGTGCTCCGGCAAACCTCTCCGTCAACGCACTTTGTTCAGAGTATCACACTGTGCGAGTTTTGAGCAGCAGCACAACCCTTTTTACCAGAAAGATAAACAAAAGCGTAACAACCGCGAGAAGAACGATGGTTCCTCCAGGTTTAAGGCCAAGCTCATAGGAGACAACAAGTCCACCAAGTGAGGTCAGCATACCCACCGTGCTTGCATACAGACAACATTGCTTCCAGCTGCGGGAAATCTGCAGAGCGCAGGCAACAGGAACCACCATCATGGACGAAACAATAAGTGAGCCAACCGTTCTTGCTGCTACGGCAACTACCAAAGCTACTGCAATAACAAAGCCAAAGTTAATAAGACTTACGGGCACACCAACACAACGGGCATGACGCTCGTCAAAAGACATCAAGAAGAGCTCTTTTCTGAGGAAGAAGCAGAATGCGACTGCAAGCACACTGATGGCCACAATCATCTGAACTTCTTGCTCACTTACCGTCAGAATAGAGCCAAACATAAAGCTGTTGAAGCTTGATGAGTTAGGAACAAAACCAGACAACACACCTGCTAGACCAATACCAGCTGCCATAACAATAGCAACGGCAAGCTCTGACTGGTCTTTGAAGTGACGACGCACTCCCTCAACACAAAGCGCACCACCCAAACAAGCGGCAATTGCTCCGGCAACAGGATTAATACCTGCAATCATGCCTCCTGCAACACCTGCAAGAGAGGTATGTGAAAGAGCATCGCCAATCATAGAAAGGCGCTTCAATACAACCGTAACGCCTACCAGCGGGATAATTGCTCCCAGAAGAATTCCCACAAGAATTCCTCGCTGCATAAATACGTATTCAAACATTTATGCCCTCCTCTCATGCGAGTCTTGGACATCTTGAACAACGTCGGACGCAGGACCAAGGGACTCATTCAGTGCAAAATCATCCAATTTTCCACGGTTATGATCGTGGACGTGGTGTGAATCAAGATCGCAATGAGCGCCATGAACTGCACAGTGATCATGACCGTGACCCCTACCTGCAATTTCTGTAGCTTTGTGGTCAGCAACTTCAACAACTCGACAAGCCAGCGCATCAAGAGCTGCAAGATCATGCGTAACAATAAGTACCGCAAGATCTCGAGCTGCATGGGCTTCTCGCACTAGGCTATAGAAATGATTGCGACTCTCTTTATCAAGACCAGTTGTAGGCTCGTCCAGGATAAGTAGTGATGGGTTTCCTACCAGCGCGCAGGCAAGGCGAACTCTCTGGAGCTGTCCTCCAGAGAGTTCCCTAATAATACGCGTGGAAAAATCAGTCATACCTACAAGGTCAAGTGCCTCAAGCGTGCGCTCGCGACGCTCTTTTGCGCTCATCTTTACCTTTTTGGCACGAGCATACTGACTTGCGTCTACTAGTTCGACGACGCTTGCAGGAAAGCGATTAACCGATTCTGAAGGGAGCTGTGGGACATAGCCTACACGCTCCCAGTCTTTAAACCGAGTCGAGGGCGTTCCAAAAAGAAGTGACTTACCACTTGTAGGTTCAAGCTCACCCACCACAATACGAGAGAGCGTAGATTTACCAGCTCCGTTATCACCAATAAGAGCGCAAATCTCACCTTGATGAACGTCTAAATTTACATCGCTTAAGACACGCGTCTTCTTGTAAGAAAAACTCACGTCTTGAAGCGAAACGGCTATCTGACTTTCCTGCAACACGTCCTCCAAACATCCAGCCTAAGCTGGCAACACACTATGCGAGAGCGCCCTCAAGAGCCTTGAGGTTCTCGCGCATAACAGAGAGGTAATCCTCGCCCGCCTTGAGCTCGTCATCAGTAAGTCCCTCAAGTGGGTTAAGCTCTTCAACACGAGCGCCTGTTGCCTCAGCAATTGCTTGAGCAACCTTAGGACTTACCAGTTCCTCCGTAAAAATAACCTTTACATTATGCTCTTTTACGAACTCAGTAATCTCTTTCATTTCTTGAGCATTTGGCTCTGCATCTGCCTCAACACCCTCGATTGGCATCTGTGTAAGACCATATGCCTCACATAGATAACCAAATGCCTGGTGAGAAACAACAATGGTCTTGTTAGGGAGAGAATCCAGACCCTTGTGGAACTCACTATCAAGCGTATCAAAGTCTGCGTTTGCCTTATCAAGATTGGCAGCATACTCTGACTTGTGCTCAGAGTCCTTCTCGGAAAGGGCATCACAAATATTCTTCATCTGAATCTTTGCATTCAGAGGGCTCAGCCAAACGTGAGGGTCAGTTCCGCCATGGTCGTGATCGTGGTCATGATCATGGTCGTCTTTCTTCTCCTCATGATCGTGATCATCGTCCTCTTCAAGCTCAAGAAGTTTAACGTCTTTGCTGGTCTCAACTGCTGTAAGTTTTGTGCCAGAACCAAGTCCATCAAGTACGTCCTTGACCCAGTGCTCCATACCAGCACCGTTGTAAATCAAGAAGTCTGCTTCCTGGATAGTCTTCATATCCTTGCTGGATGGCTCCCAATCATGTGGCTCAGTTCCTGCTGGAACGAGGCATGTTACCTCAGCATGATCGCCAGCGATGCGCTTTGCAAAATCGTACATAGGATAAAAACTTGCAACAATGTTGAGCTTCTTCTGGTCTTTATTATCAGAAGCTCCTTCTTGCTTTTGAGCCTCAGGCTTGCAGCCAGCAAGAATAGCACTCACGCCAAAAGCGGAAGCTACAAGTGCGCTACGACGAGAAACGGTTGGATTCAAATTCATGTTACATCTCCCAAAACTATAATAACCAATACGGTGTAGTGCCAAATTCTTCAAACAAAATCGTGCGATTGTCCTCACTACCAAGCATAAAAACATGGCGAGAAACCCATGTTTCTCCTCACTTCTTTGCCTTTCTGCTCACTTCTCATCATCTGAACATGCATTCATGCTTCCCCTTTAGCACGAAAGCGGGCTGTCATCCGACAGTCCGCTTTCTAAAAGTTAGCCTTAGTATACATATTCCAATTCAAGTCAACGATAAATTTCTTATCTTTTCCGCAAACGGAATTGAAATAAACAGGTTAACTGTTTTATCTCTTGCTAACCTACTGATCTTTCTCCGCATACGGAGTAATAATCAGATCTCCACTATTATACTCACCCAAATAAACCTCTGAAGCAGACTTATAACCTTGATGCTCAAGTTCTCTTTCAAGCCAATTCTCTTCCAGGTCCAGCGTCTCAAGAATGTTTGTCTGAACTTGTCCGTCAGTAATAAGCGGGAATCTAACGTTCTCTTCTCCTTTTTTAACAATAATCAACTGTCCATTTTGCTCAAGAATGGCACGCTTAACGTCTGAGATATAATTCACTCCTGCCTGGCGAAGCTTCAGCGACACATCGTAGGCAGTGAGACCCATAGACCTACAGTTGTCTACAAGCAGCTTGCCCTTATCAATAACAATAACAGGACGTCCATCAATCAACTGCTTGACCAGCATATTGTTTGTTCTCAACCATTTGAGAACCATGACAATAATGAGCCAAATAAGCAGGACAAGGGTGAACTGCAAAATGGTAATTGAACTGTTGTAGATCATGCCGCCAACAATGCCGCCAAGTACAAAGTTTTGAACCTGGTCAATTGCTGCAGTTGGTGCTAGGTTTCCTTTTCCGCTGACGTTAATTGCCAGAACAAGCGAGAAAAGACCGATGCACAATTTAATGGCAACTTCTAAATAAAAGTTCATCGATCTACTCCTCTACATGCTTAATGTCATTACCAATGAGATTGATCTGTTCAATGACATAGTCATTCTCGGTATTTTTCAAAACGTGATAATACTTACCGTCAACCTCAAGATACGAGGGATTTCCCTGGCTATCAAAGGCAACGTACACGTGGTCAAAATCAACCTCAAGACGTCGAGCGAAGCTTTCTTGTGAGGAAACAATTGACTCATAGTGCTTACTTGTCTGATTGACCTCTAGCACACGATCAAGCTGTAGAAGTCCAAGAAAGATTAATGAGAACAGCGCAATAAGCGCCAGCTCACGATACTTAGAATTCTTTCTATCACGCATGTAATGCACAAGCGAGAAGATCATTAGAAGTGCAACAAGGCCAAATAGAACAAGCTGAGTCCAGTCAAATACTGTTGCATGGTGAATTAAATAGTTATGGGAATAGAACTCCATAGGCTTCCTTTAGTTTGCATTACTCAAGATTTGCTGCTTAAGCCTTGTAAACGCTCTTTCCTCCAAGGAACGTCTCTTCAAGCTGAAGATCTTTTGTAACAACAATAAAGTCAGCATCATATCCAGGACGGATGAAGCCACAAACATCATCAATTCCACAAGAGCGAGCTGGGTTTTCTGAAGCCATACGAACCGCTTCTTCAGCAGAAACAATACCCCAGTCAAAGACGTTCTTCACGCCTTCAAACAGACGAAGGATTGAACCTGCAAGGCTGTGAGACTCATCCATCAGACGAGCAGTTCCACCTTCAACAACAACAGGGAAATCGCCTAGTTTGTACTGTCCATTAGGCATACCACCTGCACGCATGCAGTCTGTAATAAGAACGGTATGGTCATATCCCTTTGCATTTACCAG
>JABZHK010000027.1:0-10514 GCA_015258885.1 Atopobium sp. | reverse complement strand
GCGCGACGCCCTAGTTGCGGTGCTCGTGTCTGACTTAATATCCCTGCTTAGAGGGTGGAATTTTTGCGTCAGCGATGCTGTTCAAAAACGTCTGGGCATCGCGGCAAGCCATAAGCTCCTCAGGAAAATCAACCTCTTCAAGCAGCTTAATAACAGAATGTGCATCAGCAATGCGGGTTGCAATGTGAGCATCTGAACCAAAGGAAATCTTACATCCCAGCTCAGCGCAGGTTTCTGCGATCACGCGACAACGCTCAATAGCAACCTCACGCTGGCCTTCGTCGTGCGTAGCCTCGTTCATCTCAATAAGCTTGCCGCGATCGCGGCACTCTCTGACAAGTGCGGGAACATCAAAATCTAAACCACTGCGACCAAGGTGACCAAGAATCAAAATATGTGGATTATCCAGCGCATTCACGTACATCTGGGTAATCTGCTTCTGCGAGGCACCGGCAGCCCACTGCTTGCTATGGATACTAGCAACCGCATAATCGCAGGTACCTAGGATGTGCTCGCCAAGAATATGAGGCTGACGGAGTTTATCGCCATTAATACCCTGGTCAAACGTAATATCGTAGGCAAACAGATTGCCCTCAAGGTCAACAATATCAACCTCGGCGCCGTGAAGCAGCCTAACGCCGTACCAGGTTTCTGGCCAAATAGCGGTGTTCATAAAGAACTGGAAGTTCTTAATGGTCTGCTGGTCATACAGCATGGACGAGAAGTGATCGGTGATTCCAAGCAGCTCATAGCCACGCTCAGATGCTGCACGAACGTTTTCCTCAACGGTTGAATAGGCGTGCCTCGAGTACAGACTGTGAGTATGAACGTCACAAGTAATGCGCATGACGTGCTCCTTTGAATTTCAAATGACAACTCTAGTTAATCACGGCCGCCACCTTGAGGCAACCCTGGCGAGAAGACCGGTCTTCTCGCCATCTGCACGTACTACAGCTCAATGCTCAACTCGACGGGGCAGTGGTCGCTGCCGTAGACTTCGCTCAAGATGGAAGCGCTTTTGACCTGCTCAGCAATGCGATCAGAGACCAGGAAGTAGTCGATGCGCCAGCCCGCGTTGTTCTTGCGAGCGTTGAAGCGGTAGCTCCACCAGCTGTACGCGCCGGTCATGTCGGGGTGGCGGTACCTAAACGTATCGGTAAAGCCTGCATCCAACAGCTTAGTAAAGCTTTCTCGCTCCTCATCAGAGAAGCCTGCGTTTTGCCTGTTAGACGATGGATTCTTAAGGTCAATCTCGTTGTGGGCAACGTTAAAATCGCCGCAGGTAATCACGGGCTTTTGCTCAGATAGCTCAGCCAAGAACTCGCGATAGTGCTGATCCCACTCAAGACGCTCGTCCAAACGCGCAAGCTGGTCTTTTGAGTTTGGCGTGTATACGCACACAAACCAGAACTTCTCAAACTCCAGCGCACACACGCGACCTTCGTCGTCAGCAACAGGGCATCCAATCTGGCGAATTACCTGCAGAGGGGTTTCTCGCGAGAAAACCGCTGTGCCCGAATAACCCTTTCTATCTGCGTAGTTCCAGGTCTGAACGTAGCCAGGGAGGTCCAGCTCAACCTGTCCTTCCTGCAGCTTAGTTTCTTGAAGGGCAAATACATCAGCATTTATGGTTTCAAAAATTTCCGTGAACGAAGGCTCTTTCTTAAGAACGGCGCGCAGGCCGTTGACGTTCCAGGAAATCAGTTTGTACTCTTGAGTATCGCTCATAGCTCCTCTTTCATACTGTGACCTGGTGGTTTAGGTCGCAGTGGATTCGTATCACAGTAGCCGCGAGTGACGCGCGTTCCACGCTCCAGTTACGGCGCCGAGCGGTGCGTTTGCGGCAATAAACTTTCAATAAATCCATGGTATACGACTAGTAGCCACCAATACCGCTACAATAGAAACATTCATAGCTGGCAAGGAGGATTCATGCTTCGTCAAAGCTACAACACCTGGCAATGTGGAACTCACACTATTTCGTTGGCACGTCCTAGAATCATGGGCGTTCTCAACGTCACTCCAGACTCGTTCTCTGATGGCGGAAAGAACTTTGATCCAGAGGCTGCAATTGCGCGCGGTCTACAGATGCTGGATGAAGGCGCTGACATCATTGACGTTGGGGGAGAGTCTACTCGCCCAGGTCACACGCCTGTTCTACCTACAGAAGAGGCTGAGCGTGTAGTACCCGTGGTACGCGCGCTGGTAGCTGCTGGCGCAATTGTCTCCATTGACACGCGCCACGCCGAGGTAGCAAAGATGTGCGTCCGCCTTGGAGCATCAATCATCAATGACGTTTCCGGCTTCACCGATCCAGAAATGGTTGCTGTAGCTGCAGAATCTGACTGCGGCTGCATTGTAATGCACTGGAATAAGGACGGCCTTGGTGCTCGTGTTGAGCGCAAACAGGTGCAGCTGGATGACATGCGCCCTTCTCGCCCTACTGGTAGCGCAGTTGCTCGAGCCGCAGCTACAGGAGCCGAGACACGCACGCTGAGCTCGCAGCGCCGTTTTACCCTGCCAGAAGAGGCGCCTATCATGCGCCAGATTATGGGCTTTTTGGGCGATCAGGCTCGCGGTCTGATGCGTGCTGGCGTTTCCAAGGACCGCATCTGCATTGACCCAGGTCCAGGCTTTGACAAGTTTGCCGACGAGGACGTTGTTATTCAGCGTGCTACTCGCTCGATGGTTTCTATGGGATATCCGCTGCTCTGCGCCGTGTCCAGAAAGCGCTTTGTCGGCGCTGTTTCTGGCGTAACTGAGGCTACGCAGCGCGACGCGGCTACGCATGCAATTTGCATTGCCGCTATCACCAACGGTGCCCGTATCCTGCGCGTTCACGACGTTGCAGGAACCGCTCAGGCCATCAATGCCTACTGGGCCATGACCGAGCGCGACCCTCGCCAGGGCTTTGTGGCGCTTGGCTCCAACGTGGGTGACCGCGTGGGTTATCTGGCCCGCGCAACGCAGCTTATTGACGAAATTCCACTGACCTGCGTTGTTTCTCTCAGCCACGCTTACGAGACTGAGCCTGCATATGGCATTGCTACACCCGTGGTAAACGCCGTTGCCGAGATTAGAACTGAGCTCCATCCTCTGGTGCTAATGGATAAGCTGCTTGAGGTTGAGAATGCTCTCAATCGCACACGCAAGAAAGGCGAGGAGGGCCATGGACCTCGCACTATTGACTGTGACCTTCTGTGGGTTGAGGGCGAACAACACGCAGGTAAACACCTCACTTTGCCTCATCCACGCATGGGCGAGCGCGATTACGTGCTTGTGCCTATGGAGGACCTGATGCATGATCCGGTGCGCTTCTTCTCGCACGGCGGCGTAGAGATTGCCCCTCCTGACCAGCGTGTTGGTCACGTAACCGAGGACTTGGGAGTCATTACGTGGGAGTAGCACAAGAAGCTCTGGAACTGGCACGCGGCGGTGCGCAAACGGGAGAGTTTGTATTTCGTGTCCCTGACGTGCAGGAAGCTGCTGCGCCTGACCAAGACGAGTGCTCTGAACTGGCTCTCGATCCAGCGCCGGCATCAGCGCGCCCATCATCTGGCGAGAAACCCTTTGAGGTTGCAACTGTTGTGCGTCTTGGCGTCTCGATGCCGTACGTGCCTGCAGTTCCATATGTTGTGGCGCTGGGACTTTGTCAGTTCTTGCGTGCAAAAGATGAGGGCTTTGGTATCCGCTGGCCTTACGATATCTGCTATAAAGACCAGGTAATTGCCTCAATTAAGGCAACCGCAGGTTATCAAGAGGGCATGTTTGCTGTGGTAAGCATTGCAGCAGATTCTGAGGCGCTGTGCTCAGTGTTTGACGTTACAGACAACAAAGAACTTCTCGCCAAAAAGGTTTCTGAACTGGTGGTTCAGAGCGTAAGCGCATGGGAGCAGCAGGTTAAGCGCGCAAGGAGTTTTGCGGGACCCATCGCACTGATCTTGAGCGACTACTTTGATATGGTTCCTCTGCTTGGACAGCAGGTCAATAAGGTATATCCCAGCGGCAACGTTGCGCTGACCGCTCGATTTGGCGGCATTGACGTGTGGGGTCATGCCATCCTTGTTGACCAGGACGGTAAAGAAATCCTTGTAAGTGAGGAAGAAGCCTCTGTTGTGCCAGCGATTTAACTGCTGGTTTAACTGTGGTAACGCGGCTGCAACGTAGCCGCAGCATCAGCTATTTGGCGGCTTGAGCAGACTGCTTCCAGATCAGATAAATGCCGCGCATAGTGAGCTGCGGATCAACCACGTCAAAAACATCTGTTGCTTCGCTAACGGTGTTTGCCAGGCCACCCGTTGCAATAACGGTTGCGCCTTCAATACCAGGCTCTTTGAGTGTTCTGGCAACCAGACCCTCTGCCTGAGCGGCGGCGCCCACTACAATACCTGCCTGAACAGCGCTTTCTGTGGTGTTACCCAAGACAGTCTCGGGAGCCTTGATAGGAATGCTAGAAAGCTTAGCTGCGCGCGCAAACAGAGCGTTTGCAGAGATCATAATGCCTGGTGAAATAGCACCTCCACGGAATACGCCGTCCTTATCAACAACGTCCAAATTGGTTGCGGTGCCAAAATCAACCACAATAACTGGATAGCCATAGCGCTCAGTTGCGGCAACGGAATTTGCTACGCGGTCGGCACCAACAAGCTCGGGGTGGGGGATATTGAAGCGAATCTTATCCGTGGAAAGCGCGTTAATGCGGGTCAGAGGCTTGTTAAGCAGCAGCTCAAAGCAGCGCTGCCAAGCACGTGTGATAACAGGAACCACGCACGAAAGTCCACCCGCCTCAAAGTCGTCTAGACTCAGTCCATCTTTCTGGAAGAACGTGAAGAGACGGCCGTGCAGAATGTCGGAGGTGTCGCTTTGATCGGTAGGCATTCTCCAGCCGCGCACCATAGTGCCTTCGCTGTCAAATAAACCAATGGCAGTTTGCGTGTTACCCACATCAATCGATAAAAACATTATGCCTCCGAGGGCTGTAGACCAGCTTTTTATGACGTATTGGATTTTAGCCCATTGGGCACATCTCTAAAGTTGTCGTGAGGAAGAAAAAGTTGTTTTGGAGTTGTTGCACAGTTGTTGCACAGTTGTCGCACACAAGAATTATCTGCACAAAATGTGAATTTCTCTCCAAGTACTTCTAGCAACAGAAGGGTTGTTCTGCTATACTTTTTCAGCTTATTGTCTTGATTGAGCACGTGCTCATAAAGACACCCCTGCTCTGGTCGGAAACCAGGGCCGATGTAAGGAGTCCTGCATGAAGCAAGGTATTCATCCAGAGTACGTAGAGTGCACCGTTCGTTGCACCTGCGGAAACACCTGGACCACACACGCAACTGTTCCAGAGATGCGTCTTGACCTCTGCGACAAGTGCCACCCATTCTATACGGGTCAGCAGAAGCTTGTCGACACTGGTGGACGTGTCCAGCGCTTCGCCGATAAGTTCGGTGGCGCAGCAAACGCTGCTCTCGAGGCTGCTAAGGCTGCCAAGGAGGCAAAGGCTGCTAAGGCTGCTGAGCAGGAGGCTGCTCGTAAGGCTGCTGCTGAGGCTAAGGCTGCTGAGAAGGCAAAGCGTGCTGCTGAGTTCGCAAAGAACGCACCAGCTGCAGAGCCAGAGGCTGAGGCTGAGGCCGAGGCACCTGCAACCGAAGAGGCTGCAGAGTAGCAGGTATTTGCTCGCGCAAAGACCGCAGAGTACAGAATCGGGGTGGCTTCGGCTGCCCCGTTTTTGTTTGGCGAGAAACCCTCTGAGCTCAGAGGGTATACTTAAAAGTGAAAAATCTGCCGTCGGAGGACGAATGGAATCACTGTATACAAAGTATCGCCCGCAAACGTTTGAGCAGGTAGTTGGTCAGAAGCACGTGGTCGGTACCCTTGAGCGAGCGGTCTTGGAGCAAAAGCTCAGCCACGCATACCTGTTCTGCGGACCTCGCGGCACAGGCAAGACCACCATGGCTCGCTTGCTGGCAAAAGCTATCCTCTGTCACGAGGCACCTGGTCATCTACCTGATGGCACTTGCGAGGACTGCCAGCTGATTGCTGCTGGTCAGCATCCAGACGTCTTTGAGATTGACGCCGCTTCTAACACCGGCGTTGATAACGTGCGAGAAGAGATTATTTCTCGCGCTAGTTACGCTCCTGTGCGCGGCAAGGGCAAGGTCTACATCATCGACGAGGTACATATGCTTACCTCTGCGGCATTTAACGCCCTGCTCAAGACGTTGGAGGAGCCTCCTTCGCACGTGACGTTTATCATGTGTACCACCGACCCTCAAAAAATTCTTGCAACTATTCTTTCCCGCGTGCAGCGCTTTGACTTCCGCTCCATTGCCGCTGACGAGATGGCAGAGCACCTGGTCAACGTCTGTAAAAACGAGGGCTTTACCTACGAAGACGCAGCTATTGACCTTATTGTTCGCCATGCACGCGGCGGCATGCGTGATGCTTTGTCTTCTCTTGAACAGCTCTCCGTTTACGGCGGCGGAGTCATTTCTGAGCAGACAGTTCGCGATGTTTTGGGTCAGTCTTCCGGCTCTCTTATTAACAACGCCGCGATGGCTCTGGCTCAGCGAGACATTTCTTCGCTCTTTACCACGGTAAACACGCTTTTTGAGGGCGGCAAAGATCTGCTGCAGTTTACGCGCGAGCTCGCTGTTCACGTAAGGGATCTCTACATTGCCGCAGCTGTGGGCGTTGATTCTCCTGCGCTGGCAAATTCCACTGCTTCGACCGAGCAGCTTACCAAGGAAGCCCAGGCATTTGGCTCGGTTGATCGACTTTCCAGAGTTCTGACTGTTTTGGGCGACGCGGCCAATCAGATGCGCACTGCTGTTAACCAGCGACTGGTTCTGGAGGTTGCGTTCACCAAGCTGGCACGCCCCAACACGGAGCTTTCATTGGAAGCGCTGGCCGATAGGGTAGCAGTTCTTGAGCAGCAGCTTGCAAACGGTGTTGTTGTAGCTTCAGCTGGCGAGAAACCCGCAGCTCCCGCGCCTGCTCCAGTAACGCAGCCAGCTCCGATTGCTGCGCCGGCTTCCGCGCCAGCTCCTGCGCCTGTGCCAGCTCCAACGGCTCCACAGCCAGCTCCCACACCTGCACCGGTTCCGGCTCCCGTGCCTGCGCCAACACCGCAGCCTACGCCAGCGCCTGTACCTGCAGCTTCAGCACCAGCAGTAGTGGCACCTGCGCCAAAAGAAGTTGACCAGTCCGACGCTCTTCTCGTCAGACAGTGGAAAGAAGTTGGCAAAGTCTGCGCCTCCAAGAATGCTGCTCATGCAGCACTGTTGGTCAGCTCAACGCTTGAATCCGATGATGGCTCTGAGCTGGTAGTTACACTGCCTAAGGGCTCCTCGTTTGCCATGAGGATGCTCAGTGCGCCAGCAGTTTCCGAGTTTGTAAAAGAGTGCGTTGCCCAGGTCATAGGCCCGCGCCGCATCAAATATGTCGAGTCAAGTCTTGCTGCAACGGCAATCTCGCGAGAAAAACGTGCAGCCCAGGCGCCAGCGGCGGTTCCAGCTCCTGCACCCGCACCTGCAATTCCAGCAGCTCCTGCTGTACCGGTTGCTCCAACTCCTGAGCCAGTTGCGCAGTCAACCCCTGCGCCTGCTCAAGTTCAGGCGCCTACGCCAGTTCCAGCACCGCAACCTGCAGCTCCAGCGCCAGTACCAGCACCCGAGATGTCATATCCAATGCCTTGGGATGAACCTGCGTCTGGCAGTGCACCTGCTGAGGCTCCCGACTACAATCAGGTACCTTACAGCGATGACGATGTAGCTGCGGTTTTGGACGATTCCGTTGAAGATGCCGCTCCAACTCCAGTTGCACCTGCGCCTGCGCCTGCATCAGCGGCTCCAGTTGCACCCGCAGCGCCTGCACCTGCAGCGCCTGAACCCGAACCAGTTCCGGCTCCAAAGCCTGCTCCAGTACCAGCTTCACCAGAGGATATTGCTGCTCGTTCAGCGCTTCCACCAGAGCTCAACAGCGTGGCAGACATGCTTGAAAAGGTATTTGGACCAGCGGTTTCTTTGTCGGTAGAGAAGAAGCTGGACGCCGAAACTCCCGTAGACCCTGCAAACAACTAGAACTTCTCGCGATATTCTCGCGATATGACGCTTTGGTGCATGGATCCTCATGCGCCAGCGCAAAAAGCGCAACTTGTCTAAAATAGATACGACGATAGGAGAACATATGGCACGTGGTGGATTTAACATGGGCGGCATGAACCGCAATCAGATGATGGCTCAGGCTCGCAAAATGCAGGAGCAACTGCTGGAAGCTCAGCAGAAGGCTTCCCTTATGCAGGCAACCGCAAGCGCTGGTGGCGGCGCTGTTAAGGTAACCGCATCCGGCGACCTGCGCCTGACCAACATCACCATTGATCCTGAGGCAATTGATCCTGAGGACATCGAGATGCTCCAGGACATGATTCTGGCTGCTGTAAACGATGCTCTTGAGTCCGCAGAGTCTCAGGCATCTGCCCAGATGAGCGCAGTAACTGGCGGACTGAATATCCCAGGACTGTTCTAATCCATGGCGTTTGATACCACAAATGATGGTCGCGCGCTGCAGCGTTTGCTTGACGAGTTAGGTCGACTACCAGGCATTGGTCCAAAGTCTGCTCAGCGCATAGCCTACCATCTTCTAGAGGTTGATTCCGAGGAGGCTCGCCGTTTGGCGCAGGCCATCTTGGAGCTTAAGCAGCAGGTGCATTTTTGCCCTATCTGCTTCAACTATGCAACGCGTGACGAATGCGACATCTGCCTGGACTCTTCCAGGGATCGCAGTAAAATCTGCGTGGTCTCTGAGCCTAAGGATGTCTCGGCAATTGAGCGTACCGGTGCGTTTCACGGCCTCTACCACGTTTTGGGCGGCGTAATCTCGCCTATGGACAAGATTGGTCCCGAGCAGCTCCACGTGCGCGAGCTGCTGTCTCGCCTGGCTGACGGCGCCGTTACCGAGGTTGTTCTGGCAACCAATCCGGACGTTGAAGGAGAAACAACCGCAACGTACCTCTCCAGAACTATCAATCCGCTTGGAATGACGGTTACCCGACTGGCAAGTGGACTTCCCGTAGGCGGAGACCTTGAGTACGCAGATGAGGTAACATTGGGACGTGCAATTGAAGCACGTCGGGAGGTTTAAGCATGGCAAACCACATGAGAACAAGTTCATCTGGCGAGAAGACCCCTGAGGCTTCATCGGTTGACATGAAGAACATTTCAACGCTTCGTGCTGGTCAGGGCGCACAAATTCCTCAGAGTCCACGACAGGCCGATAACACGCCAGAACCTCCAAATAGAAAATCGGTCATCATCTTGGTGGTCGCTGCTATTGTTGCGCTTACTGCTCTGTTCTTTATTGTGCGCTGCGCTACAAGCACTAAGAGTGAATCTGCAAGTCAGCAGCCAAAGCAGACTCAGTCCGCCTACGCTGACGAGAAACAGCAAGACGAGCAGGCAGTTGACGGCTCAGTTACCTTCCACGGCATGAAGTACTCCCTGGAGAAGCAAAGCGACGGCAAAACTGCTGTTGTTCGCACCAGTGACTCGGGAACTAAGAGTGTTCTGTTTGAGGTTGAGGGAACTCCTACCAGCCTGATTCTTTTTAACGACACTATTTTGGTTCCAGAGAATCGCGATTCTGGCTGGGATGTTGTGGCATGTGCCCTGGTAGACGGCTCGCTTCCAACACTTATTGCCGATAAGGACGGCAAGGCTGTTGGTGGTAACGGAACTATCACTGCAGCTACGCTTGATGGAACTACGCTCAAGGTAACTGATTCCACGGGAAACACCACCAGCGTTGCTCTTCAGTAGAACTTCTCGTTAGGAAGTTGTGGATTTCTAGTGAGCGTTCACGCTTCTGAACTGCGGTTATTCTCGCCAAGTGGTTATTTTCAAGAAAATTTTCAAATTCGTTGAAAATAACGCTAGACAAGAATAAAAGTTCCCTGTATTATTTCAATTCGCAACAAGGCGTCCGGGGTATTAGCTCAGCTGGTTAGAGCGCCGGCCTGTCACGTCGGAGGTCGCGGGTTCGAGCCCCGCATATCCCGCCATTGCATGTTCAAGCCCTCTTCGGAGGGCTTTTTCATTACCAAAAAAGTCCAGCATAAAAGATTTAAATTACATCTTTAATTTATTGAAACCAAGTCAGAAAATAGAGCATTGTGTGCTATCTTTACATCAGAATGTGTCTAAGTGCTTCTGCTACAGAAACATTTAAAAGCAGAGGTAAAGTGAGGTGGATTGTGCGGGATCAGAATACTTTGGATGCGCTGTCGCAACGCGATAGTGTAAGTTCCATATCCGCAGAATCTTCCAATACGGAACACACTTCAGATTTGATCAAGAAAATTGCTGTTTTTGATTTTGATGGAACCGTCATTTCTGGACAGTCAGGACTCTTGTTCTCTGCGTATTTGCTCCGCCGTCACTTGTCTTCAATTTCTCGTACGTTGAAGCTTTTGTGGTGGGGAACCCGTTATAAGCTGCACCTTCCTCAAAGGCAGGAAG
>JABZHK010000277.1:0-502 GCA_015258885.1 Atopobium sp. | reverse complement strand
CACCATCAGCTGGTCAGCGATTTTGTGCTCTCCTGGGATACGCGTCGCCTTTCTCAGGCAGCGCTTGAGACGCTGGCGGTTATTGCTTATCACCAGCCCGTTACTCGTGAAGGCGTCCGTGCTATCCGCGGCGTTAACTCTGATGGTGTCATCTCTTCACTTCGCGAGAAAAACCTTGTACGTGAAGTGGGCAAAGAGGCAGATAGGGGACAAGCCATTCTCTATGGCACAACAGCCCTTTTCTTAGAGCGCTTTGGCCTCAAGTCTTTGCGAGAGTTGCCTCCACTGGAAGACTTTGCCCCTGATGAGGAGTCCAAGCAGTTTATTCGCGAGAGACTCTCTGGCAGAAGCTTCACTTCAACGCTTGAAGAAGCCGCAGAAGACATTGACGATGAGCGCTCCCTTTTGGGAGAAAGCTACGATACGCAAGAGGATGCATAGGCCGTGGCAGAAGAGCGTATTGTTCCCATGCGCCTGCAGCGCTTTTTGGCGCGCGCGGGAG
>JABZHK010000276.1:0-508 GCA_015258885.1 Atopobium sp. | reverse complement strand
CCCTTGCTGAGAAGTCAAGAATTCTGCAAGTAAATGCTCGTAGAATGGGTCAACACGCAGGAGGTTTGCGGTTACATAGGATACGATTGCAACTGCAGACATAGCCATAAGAGCCTCAAGAGAACCTGTGAGCTCAAATATGAGCACTACTCCGGTGACGGGCGCTCTAACTGCTCCGGCAAAAATGCCTGCAACGCCCATAGCAATAAAATTTGGTGCATATGCCATAGGTATGCCAAAAACATGGGTTGCTACCAGGGCAAACAGTGTTCCAACAAGTGTTCCCATAACAACCATTGGAAAGAGAGTTCCGCCAGGCGTTCCAGCAGCAAAACATGTTGTGGTAAAGAAGTATTTGCCCAGCAAAAGCGCTATAACCATGAGTTCAGTGAGCGTTGCTGGCTCTTTGATTTTCTCGATAATGGCGTCGCCGCCACAAAGAAGATCTGGCCAGATAAAAGCCATAATTCCAGCTAGCATGAATGGAATAATGAGCCTTGAGAAAGGC
>JABZHK010000275.1:0-511 GCA_015258885.1 Atopobium sp. | reverse complement strand
ATGAAGACCTCCGTTCATTGAAGGAGTTGACAGTACTCGGTTTGAAGGGTATGGCAGCTTACTATGAGCACGCATCACGTCTCAATGAGCGTAATGAAGAGATTATTGCATTCATGGAAAAGGCACTTGCTACCATTTCTAACCCAACAGCAGACATGGACACATTGTTGGCAACTGTCATGGAAACAGGCAAGTTCGGTGTTGATGCAATGGCATTACTTGACAAGGCTAACACTCAGACATACGGTAATCCAGAACTTACAAAGGTAAATATTGGTACTGGTAGCCGCCCAGGTATTCTTATCTCTGGTCATGACTTGAAGGATATCGAGCAGCTTTTGGAACAGACAGAGGGAACAGGCGTAGATGTTTACACCCACGGCGAGATGCTCCCAGCTCACTATTATCCACAGTTGAAGAAGTACAAGCACCTTGTTGGAAACTATGGTAATGCATGGTGGAAGCAGAAGGAAGAGTTTGAAACATTCAATGGTCCTATTGTCTTCACAAC
>JABZHK010000274.1:0-528 GCA_015258885.1 Atopobium sp. | reverse complement strand
GCTACATTCTTTGTAAGCAATTACAGAGAAGGCGAAGAAAGTAAGAAAGGGCGCATGGCGGATGCCTTGGCTCACGGAGGCGATGAAGGACGTGATAAGCTGCGATAAGCCTTGGGTAGGTGCAAATAACCTTTGATCCAAGGATTTCCGAATGGGACAACCCAGCAGGTTGAAGACCTGTTATCACTACAAAAGTAGTGAGGCGAACGAAGGGAACTGAAACATCTTAGTACCTTTAGGAAGAGAAAATAAATAATGATTCCCCTAGTAGTGGCGAGCGAACGGGGAATAGCCCAAACCTGCTTTGTGGCAACGCTTAGCAGGGGTTGTAGGACCACGCTGTCGTACTTAGATTGTGAGAAGAATGTTCTGGAAAGAACAATCATAGAGGGTGATAATCCCGTATTCGAAGCATGACGAGACGTAGTGGTATCCTGAGTAACGCGGAACACGTGAAATTCTGCGCGAATCTGCCGGGACCATCCGGTAAGGCTAAATACTCCCGTGAGACCGATAGTGAACGAGTAC
>JABZHK010000273.1:0-531 GCA_015258885.1 Atopobium sp. | reverse complement strand
CAGGAACACCGGAATCAGGTACACCGATTACCAGGTCAACGTCTGCTGGGGTCTCTTTTGCCAGTTGGCGACCCATCTGGTGACGGACAGAATACACCGAACGTCCACTAATAATAGAGTCAGGGCGCGAGAAATACACCTGTTCAAAGATGCAATCTGCTTGCTGACGAGGAGACAGTCCCATCTCAGAAGATAGGCCACTGTCGGAAATACGGATAATCTCGCCAGGAGCCACCTCGCGCACGTACGTAGCGCCCACAATATCCAGCGCACACGTCTCAGATGCAACTACCCAGTTATTCTCGCCTTCCTCGCCAATATGGCCGAGTACCAGCGGGCGAATGCCGTTAGGATCCCTAAACGCATAGAGGGCGTTCTCGCGGATGAGCACCATGGCGTAACCGCCCTCGATGAGGTTCATAGTTGCGGCGATGCCGGTGCGCAGACGGTGTGTACGACGAGTAAAGTAGCCGATGAGCTGGGCTGCTACCTCGGAATCCGTGTTGGATCTAAAGGAAATCTGGCGAGAAG
>JABZHK010000272.1:0-532 GCA_015258885.1 Atopobium sp. | reverse complement strand
GACCAAGGGTAGATCACTTGGTTTCGCGTCTACTCCCTCTGACTAATCCGCCCTATTCAGACTCGCTTTCGCTTCGGCTCACGTGACTCTTCATCACTTAACCTTGCCAGAGAAAGTAACTCGTAGGTTCATTATGCAAAAGGCACGCAGTCACAGCTCAAAGCTGCTCCTACCGCTTGTAGGCAGACGGGTTCAGGATCTATTGCACTCCTCTGTTCGAGGTTCTTTTCACCTTTCCCTCACGGTACTGGTTCACTATCGGTCTCTCGGGAGTATTTAGCCTTACGGGATGGGCCCCGCAGATTCACACAGGATTTCACGTGTCCCGCGCTACTCAGGATACCTCTAAGTCCAACGAAGATTTTCGGATACACAGCTCTCATGTTCTATGGCCGGCCTTTCCAGACCGTTCTCCTAATCTTGTCTTCCTATATCGAGGTCCTACAACCCCAGTTTTGCCGAAACAAAGCTGGTTTGGGCTGGTCCCCGTTCGCTCGCCACTACTAAGGGAATCACTTTTGTTTTCTTCTCC
>JABZHK010000271.1:276-545 GCA_015258885.1 Atopobium sp. | reverse complement strand
CAGCAGATTGCTTCCGTTGGTACCATTTCCGCAGGTGATCCAGTCATCGGTGGCAAGATTTCCGACGCTATGGATGTTGTCGGCAAAGATGGCGTCATTACCGTTGAGGAGTCCCAGACCTTCGGCATCGACATCGACACCGTTGAGGGTATGCAATTTGACAAGGGTTACGTTTCCCCTTACTTCGCAACCAACAACGAGACTCTCACCGCTGAGCTGGACAATCCTTACATCCTCATGACCGACAACAAGATTTCCTCCATTCAGGA
>JABZHK010000271.1:0-266 GCA_015258885.1 Atopobium sp. | reverse complement strand
CACCTCTGCTCATCATGGCTGAGGACGTCGACGGCGAGGCTCTGACCACCCTCATTCTCAATAAGCTCCGCGGCGTTCTGAACGTTTGCGCAATCAAGGCTCCTGCATACGGCGACCGTCGTAAGCGCATGCTCGAGGACATCGCTGTTCTCACCGGCGGCCAGGCAGTCATCAAGGAGCTCGGCGTTAACCTCAACGAGATCAGCGCAGAGATGCTCGGTCGCGCTAAGTCCGTCAAGGACACCAAGGAGACCACTACCATCGTT
>JABZHK010000270.1:0-550 GCA_015258885.1 Atopobium sp. | reverse complement strand
CCTTTCAATTCACCACGTGTGATATGTGGGTTACGTGGGTTAAAAAGTCGGGCCCCATCCAAGGACGAAGCCCGACCTAGATACTTAGATTCTACTCGCATTTTCTGCAGCAACTGCGACGTTTAGCTGCAATTCTGTGAGCGGATGCTACTCGGCCTTCTTCTCTTCTGCCTTCTTAGGAGCAACAAGGTTAAAGAGAATTGGGAGGCAGAAGCAGACAACGCAGATGCCCGTGAGTACTGCGCCCTGGACGTTCAGAGCAACGTTACCAAAGATCAGCGCCATGATGGAGAAGTCAGCATCGGAGAAGGTAGCGGAGGTGAAGCCCATGAGAGTAAAGACTGGCATGCACAGTGCAGGCAAGAAGGTAATGAGCAGGCCGTGGACAAAAGAGCCAGCAATGCAGCCCTTGATGCCGCCCTCTGCGTTACCAAAGACACCTGCGGTTGCGCCGCAGAAGAAGTGAGGAACAACGCCTGGGAGGATCAGGGCAATAGCTGCAACCTGGGCGTTAATAACACCGAGAATGAGCAGACCCAGGATGCCGCCA
>JABZHK010000026.1:0-10572 GCA_015258885.1 Atopobium sp. | reverse complement strand
GAGCATAATCAGTGATGCGCAGATACCACTGAGAGAGCTCACGCTTCTCTGGAACTGCACCACAACGCCAGCATTTACCGTTAACTACCTGCTCGTTTGCAAGAACAGTTTTATCGTTAGGACACCAGTTAACAGGGCTCGTTGCACGATATACCAAACCCTTCTCAAGCATCTTGAGGAAGATCCACTGGCCCCACTTGTAATACTCAGGGTCGCAGGTGTTAAACATGCGGTCTTTGTCGTAAGCAAAGCCCATGCGGAACATGGTCTTTACAGCCTGGTCAATATTTTTATGAGTCCACACAGAAGGCTGAGTATTGTGCTTAATAGCAGCGTTTTCTGCAGGAAGACCAAAAGCGTCAAAGCCCATTGGATGCAAAACGTCAAAGCCACGCATACGAGCCTGACGAGCCATAGCATCGCCAATGGTGTAATTACGAGCGTGACCCATATGAAGATCGCCCGAAGGATAAGGGAACATCTCTAGAACGTATTTTTTAGGCCTTGAGCTGTCTTCTTCTGTCTTGTAAAGATTCTGCTCTTCCCAGACACGCTGCCACTTAGTTTCAATGGCCTCAGCGTCGTAGGCAGGAAAATCACCTGTATCGGATACGTTCTGTACTTCCTCGTTTTCCACGAGTTCCCCTTTCTTATAGCGATGCGTCACCAAGCAAAATACTTGGTGACGCTCGTAGTCCATAAATCCTGTGAGTTATGAACGGAAATTGTAGCTGACCTGCTGGTTTGAATCTTTCAGCAAGACGTCGTGTGCGCCACCCTCAACAATTGAAGTTGAAGAGACAAGTGTAATCTTTGCCTTATCGCGAAGCTCAGGAATATCAAGAGCACCGCAGTTACACATGGTGGACTTAACCTTCAGAAGCGATGCCTCAACGCCATCCTTCAAAGGACCCGCGTATGGAACGTAGGAATCAACGCCCTCAACAAAGGAAAGACCGCGCTTATTGCCGCCAAGGTCGTAGCGCTGCCAGTTACGAGCACGTGCAGAACCCTCGCCCCAGTACTCCTTCATGTAAGAGCCGTTAACAATAACGCGGTCAGAAGGACTCTCATCAAAGCGAGCAAAGTAACGACCAAGCATCATGAAGTCAGAACCCATAGCAAGGGCCAAAGTCATGTGATAGTCGTAGACAATTCCACCGTCAGAGCAGATTGGAATATAGATGCCAGTCTCCTCAAAGTACTCATCACGAGCGCGAGCAACATCAATGACAGAGGTTGCCTGACCACGACCAATGCCCTTCTGCTCACGAGTGATGCAGATAGAACCGCCGCCGATACCAATCTTGATAAAGTCAGCGCCAGCCTCTGCCAAGAAGCGGAAGCCCTCAGCATCTACAACGTTACCTGCGCCAATCTTGACGGAATCGCCGTAAGTTGCACGAACCCACTCAAGCGTGCGCTTCTGCCACTCGGAATAACCCTCAGAAGAGTCAATGCATAAAACATCAGCGCCTGCATCAACAAGCAGAGGAACGCGGGTTTCATAGTCACGAGTATTAATACCAGCGCCAACCATGTAGCGCTTAGAGTCATCAAGAAGCTCGTCTGGAGCAGACTTGTGAGAATCATAATCCTTACGGAATACAAGGCTGACCAGATGACCGTTCTTATCGACAATAGGAAGGGTGTTGAGCTTGTTGTCCCAGATAAGGTCATTTGCCTCTTTAAGGGTGGTATCCTCAGCTGCGGTAATAAGCTTATCAGCTGGGGTCATAAACTCAGAAACCAGCTTAGAGCGATCATCGCGAGAAGGACGATAATCACGAGAGGTAACAATACCTACGAGCTTACCGCGAGAAGTGCCGTCATCAGTGACAGGCATGGTGGAGTGACCAGTCTTTTCTTTAAGGTCAAGCACGTCACCAAGGGTCATCTCTGGAGTGAGTGTTGAGTCAGAAACAACAAAGCCTGCCTTGTAGCTCTTAACCTCACGAACCATCTGAGCCTCATCCTCAGCGGACTGAGAGCCATAAATAAAGGCAATGCCGCCCTGCTGGGCCAAGGCAATTGCCAGACGAGGACCAGAAACTGACTGCATTACTGCAGAAACCATAGGAATGTTGAGCTCAATTGCGCTTTTCTCGCCACGCTTAAACTTTACCAGAGGAGTCTTCAAAGAAACATTTGCAGGGATGTTCTCAGCTGATGAATAGCCAGGAACCAAAAGATACTCAGAAAAGGTATGCGATTCGCCTTCGAAGAACTTTGCCATTGTTTTTGGCTCCCTCCTGACCTACCGGTCATGCTCAACGTGTTTTGGCATTGTACCACCAGTGGAGCTAATTATTTAATTTGAACTCCCACTTGAAGCAATAACATCCTCAAAGTTAACAGCAATGTCATGTTTAGTAGGAACCCACTCAACCTTTTTGAACAAAGCCGCAACGGTAATAGGGATATACGTCATCATAAAAATAGGGAACGTAAAGAGATTGGTAAAAATACGCCACTTCTTCTTTACGTGGAAATGCTTGTACTCCGAGATAGTGGTAATAAGCGCCAAAATAAAGAAGACCGCATACATCGAGAAAACCGTCATGACCAAAGATCCCACGCTCATAGCAATCTCTGCGTCAGTAGCAACGAAGCCGTGACTCAAATAACCAACCAGCAGGTAGGTGCCATTAATAAAGGCTGAAAGCAGCGTCAAAATCATACCTGGAGCAATGGTCATCAGCATATCGTATGAAGCAAATTGACCCTTAAAAATACCTTTAAGTAGATCAAAGCCATACGAGAAGAACACCTGGTAGAAGCCTTTTGTCCAACGCATGCGCTGTGTCCATGACGCCTTGAAAGTTAAAGGTTGCTCATCAAAGAACTCTGCAGGCGCATAACCGATTTGGATGTTATGAGCGCTGCAGAAGGTAGAGAACTGAATATCCTCGGTGAGGGTATGGAAATCCCATCCGTGCATACCTTTAATAATGCGAGAAGAAACCATCCAGCCGGAACCAGAAACAGCGCAGCTAGTGCCCATCATCATACGGGCGTTATTCAAGAACTTTGCCTCACGCATAAACCAGGTAGCATAGGCAGAACTTACCCAGCTAGAATCAAAATTCTTTGAGTTTCTGTAACTGGTGCAGACAAGATATCCTGCGTCAAAAGCCTGATTCATAATCTTCAAGTAGCTTGGAGAAACCAGGTTATCGGCGTCCATAATAATGAAAGCCTCATATTTGTCACCGTACTCATTAAGAATACGGTCAAAACCGTAATCCATAACCCAGCTCTTACCTTTACGAGCAAGGTCATTTCTCTCCCAAGTAATTGCTCCAGCTTTTCTTGCCTCTTCAGCTGTTTTATCAGTACAAGCATCTGCAACAACAAAGACATCCATCAGCTCTCGAGGATAATCCTGAGAAAGAATAGACCTGACAAGATTGCCAATAACTGGCTCTTCGTTGTGGGCAGCAATAAAGAAAGCGTAGCGGTGCTGCTTTTTTGCCTTTGGAAGCTTTACCTCACCCTTAACTAAGACGCGAAGGATATACACAATCTGATAGAAGTACGCGAGTGTAAAGAAAAGCCAGATAATAAAGTTAAAAACAACAATTGGTGTGATACCGAGTCTGTTAAATTGCAATGGCATACAACATCCCTAAGCTCATATCAACAGCCAAAACTCAAGCTGCACCTACAACAAAATGTAAATCTCACTAATGTATTAGTTTAGCCGAAATAGACCTGAACGTGAAATTAAGCTTTAAACAATTGAGGACAAATCTCATCTCCTACAGAAGTCCTTCCCATAGACATAGTGCTCTGAGAAATAAGTGCTTCTTGTAGGTCTTCTGGCAACGTATCCGCCACCACGATATTCTCGCCCGTAAAAGGATGCTCAAACTGAACATGCCAAGAGTGTAAGAACTGCCTGTTAAGTCCAAGGTTAAGACTTGTATCTTTTTTACCGTAGAGCTGATCGCCGACAACAGGATGACCAATGTGGCGCATGTGAACTCTAATTTGATGTGTACGACCTGTATAGAGATGGCACTCAAGAAGCGAGTAACCCTCGCCTTTTCTGCCCGCTTCAAAGCGCTCAAGCGTTCTAAAGGTGGTAATGGCCTCTCGTGCGCCAGGCGCGTCTGATACGGTCATTTTGAGACGATCTCGCGTTGAGCGAGCAATGCCCGTTTCAATGGTGCCGGAATCGTGAGCAACATAGCCTTGAACCAGCACAATGTAGCGTCGGTCAAGCACGCGCAGCCTAATGAGGTCTTGAAGAGCCTTTTGCGCCTCGTCTGACTTTGCTGCCAGCATAAGACCAGACGTATCCATATCAAGACGATGCACAATACCAGGACGTTCTTCTCCCTGAAGCATTCCTAAGTGCTCGTAGCCACAGTGTGCTACCAGCGCATTTGCTAGGGTATCATCAACGTGGCCAGGTGATGGATGGCAAACAAGGCCAATCTGCTTGGAGAGCACTATGAGGTACTGGTCCTCAAAGCGAATATCAAGGGGAATGTCTGGATTTGGACGTAAAAGCCCTGTTTGAGGCTGTGCGTCTGGAAGAGACACTAAGAGCCTATCACCCAGCATGAGTTTTTCTGACTTAGAGGTGGCAAGCGTAGCGTTGATGGTTACTCTTCCCTCTTCTACCAGCTTTGCGCAAGCACTTCTTGAAGGGAGTGTATCTTGGGCAGAAAGGAACGCATCTAATCTGACGCCGTCCCCTTCTGGTCCAACTAGTATGTCAACGATACGCTCATTCATTGCCACTACCCTGTTGCTGCTTTTTGTCCCAGATTATCCAGTACACAAAAGCAATAAGGATGCCACAAGTCACAAAGATATCCGCCACATTAAACACGGCAAAATTAACAAACGTTGTAGCAAAGAAATCAGTAACCTGACCATACAAAACGCGGTCAATAGCGTTACCAATTCCGCCACCTGCGACGCCTCCCAAAAGCGCAATAAGCGGCAGCGGGAGGTTTTTCTCGCGAACTACAAAGCCCACAAGAGCGGCAATAACCACGGCAGTGAGAGCCACAAAAAAGAGGGCATTTCCAGAGCCTACAGAAAACGCTGCACCGGTGTTACTTACGTGGAAGAGCTCCATAACACCTGGGATAAAAGGTACTGCGGTTCCCTCTGGAATTGAGGTTCGTACCCAGAGCTTGGTTACCTGGTCAAGCACACAGGCAACAGTGCCCGCCCCGCAGAGAACTGCAAGGCGGGTCACTAGTGTGTGAGTTGTATGTTGCTGCTGGTCAGTGTTCATTTACGCAACAACATCGTGGCAGCGGTGGCAAAGGTGATCCTCACCAAGCTCGCGATAGTTCCAGCAACGGTCGCAGCGCTCGCCGTTTGCAGGATAGACGCTTACGCTCAGCTCAGAACCTTCGGAGACGGTAACCTCAGAGCAGACAAATGCCTCAGCAAAGTCAAGGCCAGCATGAGAAATGGATGCAGCCTGCTCAGCGGTAAGGGTAACCTCTGCACGAGTAGCCTGCGTGGTCTTCTCGGTAACAACACCTGCCTCAAGAGCGGTCTCGTATGCCTTAGTGTATGCGGCGCGAGCATCAACCAGTACCTGATATGCAGGAAGCAGTGCAGTGTACTCGTCAGTGCTCATAGGAGCCTTATACCAGTCGAGAAGAGCTGCGTACTTCTGACCGTCACGCATAGACTCTGGCAGGAACTGCATAGCCTCGTCGGTGGTGTAAACCAGAATTGGCTGCAGGTCATGAACAAGCATGGAGAGAATCTCTGCCCAAACAGTCTGAGCGCTTCTGCGTGTTGCAGAATCTGCAGCATCACAGTACATACGGTCCTTAGTTGCGTTCAAATAACCGTTGGAAAGCTCAATGATGTAATCGTAGAGGGTACGGAAGACGTTATTAAAGCGATATCCCTCGTAAGCCTCAGTGACTGCAGCATGAACCTCGCACATACGTGCAAGAACAAGACGGTCGTACTCTTCAAGGTCCGCTACAGCAACTGCATCGGTAGCAGGATCAAACTGGCCCTCGAGCTCGCCAAGAAGGAAGCGCAGGGTATTTCTGAACCTACGGTATGCATCGCCTACCTGGGAAAGAATGGCGTCATCGCAAGGAACGTCAGTTGAAGTGTCAACAGAAGCAACCCAAAGGCGTAGGACGTCTGCGCCACGCTCAGCACAAACTGCATTTGGATCAATGACATTGCCCAAAGACTTACTCATCTTTCGTCCCTGGCCATCAAGCGTAAAGCCCTGTGAGACAACGGACTTGTAAGGAGCAACTCCGTAAGCTCCAACAGAAGTCATGAGAGAACTCATGAACCAACCACGGTGCTGGTCGGAGCCCTCAAGATACATATCAGCTGGGAACTTAAGGTTTGGACGGTGTTTGCAAACAGCAGTATGAGAAACACCAGAATCCCACCAAACGTCCAGAATATCCTTGTTTGCCTTGAGATTGTGGCCGCCACACTTAGGACAGACGCAATCGTCGCCTAAATAGGTCTTAGGATCGTCGGTAAACCAAGCATCAGAGCCCTTCTCGCGGAAAAGCTTGATGACAGCGTCAAGTGTCTGGTCATTGATAACGGTTTCGCCACAATCCTCGCAAGTGAAAGCAGGGATTGGAACACCCCAGTTACGCTGCCTGGAAATGCACCAGTCAGGGCGGCCTTCAACCATAGAACCAATACGCTTTACCGCGTTTGCAGGATAGAACTTAACCTTTGTAAGCTCCTCTGCTGCCTGCTGACGCAGACCAGTCTTATCCATGGAGACAAACCACTGGCTTGTTGCACGGAAGATAACGGGCTCTTTACAACGCCAGCAGTGTGGATAGCTGTGGGTAATCTCTTCTGCAAGAATGAGCGTTCCACGGTCTTTGAGCCACTGAACAATGACAGGGTTAGCCTCATTGACCTCCATACCAGAGAAGGGGCCACCAGTGCCCTGACCGTCACCCTTGAAGAAGTGACCGTCATCATCAACAGGCATAGTCTGTGGAATGTCAAAGCGAACACCAGCGTTATAGTCGTCTACGCCATGACCAGGTGCGGAGTGAACAACACCAGTACCGTCGTCAAGGGTAACGTACTCAGCGTAGATAAATCTACCAGTGTTACCAAGGTCACCAAAGATTGGCTGCTTATACTCATTGCCTGCAAGCTCAACGCCAGTCTTCTTCCAAGTATTACCTTCTGCGTCCTGAGCAAGCTTCCAATCGGTATAACCAAACTTGGTAGCAGCTTTCTCTGCAAGAGCTTCAGCAACAATCTCTACGTGTCCATCGGGAAGTTCAAGAGCAACATAGTTAGCCTCAGGGTGCAGAATAACTGCCTCATCAGCAGGCATTGTCCATGGAGTTGTAGTCCAGATGTCTACCCAAGTCTTACCTGCGTAAGCCTCAAGACCCTCAGGAACCGTGGTTAGCTCAAAGCGAACAAAGATTGCAGTAGAGGTGACATCGTGATACTCAATCTCTGCCTCAGAGAGAGCAGTGTGGTCATGAGTACACCAGTGAACAGGCTTGGTACCTCTATACACAGAGCCCTTGTCGTAGATTGCCTTAAAGATCTCAACATCAGTTGCGTCGTAATCGTTGACGTAAGTGAGATAAGGGTTATCCCACTCGCCCAGAACACCAAGGCGCTTAAAGCCCTGACGCTGGGTGTCTACCTGCTCAACTGCCATCTTGCGGCAGAGCTCACGGATCTTCTCGGTAGATAACTGATTGAACTTCTCTGTGCCAAGCATCTGCTCAACCTTGTGCTCGATTGGCTGACCATGGCAGTCCCAACCAGGAACATAAGGAGTCTGGAAGCCTTGCATAGCCTTATAGCGGTTGATGATGTCCTTGGAAATCTTATTCTGTGCGTGGCCCAGGTGAATTGGACCATTTGCATAAGGAGGTCCATCATGAAGGACAAACTTGTCATGTCCCTCATTCTTCTTCATCAGGAGCTCATAGACGTTGTTTTGGTCCCAATCAGCCAAACGCTGAGGCTCGTTCTGCGCAAGTGATGCGCGCATAGGAAAGCCTGTGTTTGGCAGGTTGGTGGTCTTTTTGTACTCGTTTGCCATCAAGCACAACCTTTCTGGGCACAAATAAAGCGCCCGTCCCTCACAGCTGGGACGAAGCGCCACAATACACTTCGTTGTAACCACCCAGCGACGGATTTGTCCGTTTACTCGGCTGGCCTGTCACGGCGACCATTTCCGGCAGCATCTACTAGTACAAAAACCTGTACGTTTGAACTGCAGCTCCGAGGTGATGTTCACACGGACGCAAATGCGGACTTCCACCAACTCCGCTCGCTTGAGATTTGCGCTACCCAGCTACTGTCCTCATCACAGCTTGTGTTAGTAATACTACCACGTCTTGTGCTCATTGAACTAAGTAATACACACGCTTAAACCGTTTTTAACAAATTATGCGGAATCCAAATTTTAAATTTTTATAGAAATAAAAAATGTAGATTGGGTAAAACAATTCCAATATCTAAGTGAGCTCATATCACATTTGAGCCAAACAGGTAAAGGGACGTGTATGGCAAATAACGATAACAAGCACCGTAGATCTATGTCGATGCTACTCTATATTGCAGTAGCCATCTTTGTATATCTCCTGCTTAGCAACACATTATTACCAGGACTTCTGCGTCAACAGGTACAAACTGTCTCGTACAGTGAGTTCCTTAACAAGGTTGACAATAATGAAGTTACCAAGGTAGACCTTAATACGGGCAGCAGAAACATTAGGTTCACAACTGGCTCTGGAGATTCCGAGAAGATCTTTGAGACTACGCAGTTCCCCAATGATTCAACGCTGGTTCAGACGCTTAGAGATCACAAAGTTGATTTCTCGGCTTCTATTCCTGACAACTCTACAAATATGCTGCTCTATGCCCTTATTCAGTATGGAATCCCTCTTGTCCTCTTCTTGGGCATTGGCTACTTTATCAACCGATCCCTTAAACGCGCCATGGGTGACGATGGTCCTTCCATGAACTTTGGTGGCGGCTTTGGAGGTCTTGGCGGCAATCTTGGTCGCTCAAGTGCTAAAGAAATTAAGGGAGAAGACACAGGCATTACGTTTAAAGACGTTGCTGGCCAAGAAGAAGCTAAAGAGTCTATGCAAGAGATTGTTAGCTTCCTTAAGACTCCTGATAAGTACAAAGAGATTGGTGCTCGCTGCCCTCGTGGCGCCTTGCTTGTAGGCCCTCCAGGTACTGGTAAGACCCTCATTGCTAAGGCAGTTGCTGGTGAGGCTGGCGTTCCTTTCTTCCAGATTGCTGGCTCTGAGTTTGTTGAGATGTTTGTTGGACGCGGTGCTGCAAAAGTCCGTGACCTCTTCAAGCAAGCAAATGAAAAGGCTCCATGCATCATCTTTATTGACGAGATTGATGCGGTTGGTAAGCGCCGTGATGCTTCTCTCAACTCCAACGATGAGCGTGAGCAAACCTTAAACCAGCTGCTCTCTGAGATGGACGGCTTTGATAACCACAAGGGTATTGTTGTTCTTGCAGCAACCAACCGCCCTGAGACCTTGGACAAGGCACTTCTGCGTCCTGGCCGTTTTGACCGCCGTATTCCTGTTGAGCTTCCAGACCTTAAGGGTCGTGAGGCAGTTCTTCAGATTCACGCCAATGATGTAAAGATGGAGCCAGGCGTTGACCTCTCTATTATTGCTAAGTCCACACCAGGCGCATCCGGTGCAGACCTTGCAAACATCATCAACGAGGCAGCTCTTCGTGCTGTTCGCTTTGGTCGCCGTCGTGTTACCACCGAAGACCTTGCTGAGTCCGTTGACGTTGTTATTGCCGGCGCAAAGAAGAAGAACACGGTTCTTTCTGAGCACGAGAAAGACGTTGTTGCCTATCACGAGACCGGTCATGCAATTGTTGGTGCCATCCAGAAAAACGATGCTCCTGTTACCAAGATCACCATTGTTCCTCGTACTGGCGGAGCTCTTGGCTTTACCATGCAAGTTGAGGATGACGAGCGTTATCTGATGAGCAAGAGCCAGGCAATGGATGAGATTGCTGTACTCTGTGGTGGACGCGCAGCTGAAGAACTTATCTTTGGCGAGATGACCAATGGCGCTTCCAACGATATTGAGCGTGCAACAGCTATTGCTCGCGCTATGGTCACGCAGTACGGCATGTCTGACAAACTTGGCATGGTTACCCTCAGCCAGCAGCAAAGCCGTTATCTTGGTGGTGGCTCTTCCCTCACCTGCTCTGAAGCAACAGCTGAAGAGATTGATGCTGAGGTTAGGCGTATTGTTGAAGAGGGCCATCAGCGTGCACTTCAGACGCTTAAAGAGAACCGCTTTAAGCTGCATGAGATTGCTCACTACCTGCAGAAGAAGGAAACTATCACCGGCGAGGAGTTCATGAATATCCTCAAGCGCGAGAATACCTTTGCACCAGTAGTTGAGAACACCAATGAGGAAGGTTCCTCTACCTCTTCAGCAGAGTAACTTTGTCTCATAAGTAAAATTAAACGGCCGCCTATTCTGAACTGCCTCCCATTTCTTGGACATAAGAAATGGGAGGCAGTTCATATGCGGGTGATTATGATTCTGTAGCGTGTTA
>JABZHK010000269.1:0-554 GCA_015258885.1 Atopobium sp. | reverse complement strand
TGTACACACCGCCCGTCACACCATGGAAGTTGGGGGTGCCCGAAGTCGGTTAGTTAATCTATCGCCTAAGGCAAAACCAATGACTGGGGTGAAGTCGTAACAAGGTAGCCGTATCGGAAGGTGCGGCTGGATCACCTCCTTTCTAAGGATAGACCATTTCATGCTATGAGAATTTTCTCTGGTATCGTGGGGAATTAGCTCAGCTGGGAGAGCACCTGCTTTGCACGCAGGGGGTCAAGGGTTCGATTCCCTTATTCTCCACCATGAACCTTGAAAACTAAATAACGTGTATCACAAAAAAACGAAAAGATTTGTAAAACAACAAATCACAACGAAACGAAATCGAGAAATTTTTGCTAGAAACGTAAGTTTCTAAGATAATCGAAAGAGAGTCTAACGAATAGCAAGGGTAAACGATTTCAACCGAGAAACCAGAAAAAGAGCAATTTACTGAAGTTAATTAATAATGGTAAAAGCTACACACTTGATGGTCAAGTGAATAAGAGCATAAGGCGGATGCCTTGGCACTGGGAGCCGACGAAGGACGTGACAAG
>JABZHK010000268.1:0-570 GCA_015258885.1 Atopobium sp. | reverse complement strand
AGGAAGAGGTAAACGGCCTGCTTGCTTACGATCGAAAGATCAACAAGTTCAACGGGTAGTGGCTGCCGGATGACGCTGGCATCGCTCGACGATACCCGACAAGTTAAGCGATGAGCAGTGGTTTGAAAGATGCCCAGTTAATTAAGGTATGTCCAGTAATGCCAATTGCCGATTCTATCCAAAGTGGTAAAAAATGCGTTTAGTTGGAGTTTCATTTTTCTGCATATCGTGTTTTCGCAGATAAAAAATTGCAACGGTGGTAAAAAATCGTCTTAGTTGGAGCTGAAATTTGATTTTAAAAGTTTTGATCTCCAACTAAACGGGTTTTTTACCTTTTTAGCCTCTAAAAATTTTGCCCAAAAATTGAGTGATACACAAAATTGAATATTTGAGTATAGATATTCGTAGAAATGAATACATATTTAGCCTAAATAGAAATTTTGCAACTTAATACAAAAAACTCGCCTTCCAGAGGTCTGTTTCTGGAAGGCGAGGGAAGTGTATTACTTCAGTTGTGCATCATTGCACTTGGTCGCACGTAGGTGCACATAGGCGCGGTAGGCGTGTCAA
>JABZHK010000267.1:0-637 GCA_015258885.1 Atopobium sp. | reverse complement strand
GTGGTTTCTCGCCCACCAACCTCATTTGGTAGATGTTTGTAACCTCCAACAGCAAACCAGTCCTGTACAGAATCTGTAGTTCCCGTTTTTAGAATGCGGTGAAGTTCTTTGATGATGACCTCTGTAAGAGGGTCTTTTGCATGGTCAATCACATAATCGATAGCGCGAAAGTGATTCTGAGTTTCTACAATGTCATCAATGTGAACAGGATTTTCTATAACGCCGATAGTCGCTGTTTCAAAAATCATGCGTGTCTGATCGAGGGAGAGCTTGCTTCCCTCAATATGATTAGAGTTGTAGGTAAGCTCAACCTGGAGCTTATGATAAATGCCACCCTTTATTTTTGAGGTCTTTTCTTCAATCAAGCGCGAAAGCAGCGGACTTGTTGACGATGTTTTGGCATTTTTTCGAGAAGGTTTTGCCGCATCGGCTGGAATGTTCCAAGTTTTTCCCACGAGAAAAGCACCTGGCACGCGGCCATTAGCGCAGTAATTGCGCACACTTCTCTCGGATATGCCCCAGAGCTCAGCAATCTCTACTGCAGAAAGAAATCCCATCGAGCTTCACCTCCCTATCGGCAAAAACTGACGAGATTATTATAGCAAAGAAGGATGTTTATTGCCGATACCGGCAAAAT
>JABZHK010000266.1:0-653 GCA_015258885.1 Atopobium sp. | reverse complement strand
ACAAGAGGCTTTTAGCTGGAATGCTGGCTTTAAAGAGTACTTTGCGGTTAAGGCTACGCCAAATCCTTACATTGTGAGATTACTGGCAGAGCTTGGTTGTGGCTGTGACTGTGCAAATGCCACAGAGCTCACCCTTGCAAAAGCCTGTGGAGTCACCGGTCAAAACATTATGCTCTCGTCAAACGACACTACGGTGCTTGACTTTGCTCGCGCTCATGAGCTGGGAGCCATTATTAACTTAGACGCTGGCGGCGACATGCTTACAACGCTTGAAGAAGCGGCGGGAAGCAACATGCCCCAGGTCATGTGCGCACGTCTTAATCCTGGTGGCGTGTTTGAGTCGCAAAACGGCATTATTGGAAATCCCGATGATGCTAAGTTTGGCATGACAGAAGAGCAGCTTTTCCAGACGTTTGCGTATCTTAAGACCAAAGGCGTCACTGAATTTGGCCTTCATGCATTCTTGGCTAGTAACGCTCAAGAGGAAGATTACTATCCAAATCTTGCGCGCGTCCTTTTTGAGCTTGCCGTTAAGCTGCACAGAGAGCTTGATATTCATATTGAATTTATCGATCTTTCCGGTGGCATTGGTGTGGCATATGAGCCTAGCCAGATTGAGCCTGATGTCTTAGCCATTGGTCAGGGTGTAAAGC
>JABZHK010000265.1:0-674 GCA_015258885.1 Atopobium sp. | reverse complement strand
CTTAGAGAGCGCACCTTCTACCAGCGAAGTGCCTGAGTCATGGTAGGCAATCTTGAGTCCCCTATCATGGTTAGAAGACAGCAATAACTGCTGCCTACGCTTGGCTTCCTCGCGAGAAATCTGACCAACCCACTGGAATGGCGTGTAGGACTTGGGCACAAATACGGCAACAGAAGCAGAAACCGTAACGCCCTTGCCGCCAATTTCTCGACCGATATCTAAAATACGCTTTGCAACTGCGGGAATGGCTTGAATGTCTTCATCGGTTTCTGTTGGAAGGCCCATCATAAAGTAGAGCTTCATGCGGCGCCAGCCGTTTTCAAACGCATTTCTAGCTGCCGATTCAAGATCATCCTCGGTAACATTTTTGTTGATGACATCACGCATGCGCTGGGAGCCTGCTTCTGGTGCAAACGTCAGTCCGCCGCGCCTTGAGGTAGAAACAGCGTCTGCCATCTCCGCGCCAAACGCGTCCATACGCTGGGAAGGAATGGAGATTCGCACGCCGCGTTTACGCAAATCAGAGTTCATACGGCGCAGAATATAGCCGCACTGAGAGTGATCCGTTGTAGAGAGCGACGTGAGCGAGACCTCATCGTAGCCGCTCTTCAAAAGGCCTTCCTCGCCTGCTTTAATAATCTGCTGAGCAGGGCGCTCGCGAACAGGACGATACG
>JABZHK010000264.1:0-684 GCA_015258885.1 Atopobium sp. | reverse complement strand
GACTTGAACTGCCGACCTCCACATTATCAGTGTGGCGCTCTAACCAACTGAGCTATAGGACTGGCAGACGGACACCGCCTAATTCGGTATCCTCCGCGCCCACTCCATTAAGAATGGAACGCTATATTGAACCATATACTTCCATGCAGAAACAAAAAGAGCATCCGGCAATAGAATACATCAAATATTCAACATCACAACTCTCCAGAAAGGAGGTGTTCCAGCCGCACCTTCCGGTACGGCTACCTTGTTACGACTTAGCCCCAATCACCAGTTTTACCCTAGGCCGACCCTTGCGGTCACGGACTTCAGGCACCCCCGGCTTTCATGGCTTGACGGGCGGTGTGTACAAGGCCCGGGAACGTATTCACCGCGCCATGGCTGATGCGCGATTACTAGCGAATCCGGCTTCGTGGAGTCGGGTTGCAGACTCCAGTCCGAACTGAGGCCGGGTTTCGGGATCAGCATCCTGTCGCCAGGTAGCTTCCTGCTGCTCCGACCATTGTAACACGTGTGTAGCCCCGGACGTAAGGGCCGTGCTGATTTGACGTCATCCCCACCTTCCTCCGCCTTGCGGCGGCAGTATCCACGGAGTTCCCGGCATTACCCGATGGCAAACGTAGAAAAGGGTTGCGCTCGTTATGGCACTTAAGCCGACACCTCACGGCACGAGCTGACGACAAC
>JABZHK010000263.1:0-686 GCA_015258885.1 Atopobium sp. | reverse complement strand
CGATGGGTCAGGCACACTTCCTCATCCTGTCCAAAGAAATGCACCTCATGAGTGCCGGCCACTGTGCCGCCTCTGAGCGCAAACACACCAATCTCGTCTTTGGTGCGAGCTCCACAGAAACCCTCGCGACCAGAAACAACAGGACGAGTTCCCTCTGGATCAATAGCAGCCAGCAGCAGCTTTGCTGTGCCGGACGGAGCATCAACCTTCTGGTTGTGGTGCGTCTCCACAATTTCGGTATCCCAGCCATCAAGCGCCTCAGCAGCCATTGACACCGCGCGCCTCAGCACAGCAACGCCCACCGAATAGTTTGCTGCGTGAATCACCGGCACGCTCTCCCCTAGCTGCTTCAGCTCCAAAAGTTGCTCTGGCGAGAAACCCGTTGTGCCAGAAACAAGTGCGCACCCGCGCTCACGCACAAAGCCGACAACAGCATCAAAGGCAGCAACGCCAGAGAAATCCACAACCACATCAGGCGTCTGCTCAACGGTATTCAGCTGATTGATATTCTCGTGACCAAACGCAGCAAGTACCTCAAAGCCGTGAGCAATCAGGGTTTGCTCAATGAGCTTTCCCATCTTGCCGGTACCAATTACTACTGCACTAGGCATCAAGAAGACCAGCCTTTCTCATAGCGTTTTCAAGCACCTCGGCGTGCTCATCAGTCATCTTCCACAGAGGTAGAC
>JABZHK010000262.1:0-698 GCA_015258885.1 Atopobium sp. | reverse complement strand
AAGGTTACAGGCGTCACCGTTCACCTGGCAAATGCTGATTACGACCGCGGTCCCATTATTGCTCAGCGACCAGTTGTGGTTGAAGAGGGCTGGACCGTTGACCAGCTTGAAGAGGCAATTCACCAGGTAGAGCACCAGCTTTATCCAGAGGTTTTGCAGCTATTCGCCCAGGATAGAGTTCACGTTGAGGGGCAAAAGGTTCGTATAGAGTTAGGCAAGTAAATGGCGAGAAGTGCCCAGATCAAACTGAGCGACGTAGCAAAATCGCGTGTCAATAACCTGAACTTTATAAGGTTTATTGCCGCACTGATGGTTATTGTTTCCCACTGTTATGCAGTTGTTTTGGGTGGCGATGCCGGTAGCTATCTCTTGAAGTTTACTGGTGACCGCTTGAGTCCAGGCGGTGTTTCCGTTGGCGTTTTCTTCCTCTTTGGTGGATTTTTGATTGCACGCAGCTGCGAACATTATCCTGAACCAAAGAAGTTCTTCTCGGCACGCGTGCTGAGGCTTTTTCCTGAGCTTTTGTTTGTTGTGATTTTGACCGCTTTTGTGCTTGGTCCAATACTCTCAACGCTTTCGCCTGCAGAATATTTTACTAATCCACAGACGTACAAGTACCTTCTCAATGGTGTCTTGATTATGGTTCATCAGTTGCCGGGAGTGTTTACCAACAATCCTTCGGGCGACGTGGTTAATGC
>JABZHK010000261.1:0-700 GCA_015258885.1 Atopobium sp. | reverse complement strand
GGTTCTGGCGCCGTTCGCATTCACGGTGGCGGGTTTGGCGGCTCCATCCAGTGCTTTGTTCCTCTCGCCCTTGTCGAGACCTTCATCGCACAGATGAACCAGTGGTTTGGCGAAGGTGCATGCCGCCACTACGCCATCTCTGACCAGGGAGCTTGTGCACAATGGCTGTAGCAGACAATGAAAGCGCGCTTTGCATTCAGCAGCTTGTCGCATATGCATGTGAGCGCGGACTTATTCAAACTGAGGATCTGACCTGGTGCTATAATGCGCTGTTGGACATGCTTTCGTACGAAGGTCCCGCTCCCGTTAAGTCTTGGGAGAAAATTGACCTGGCGGCGTTCGATCTTGACCAGACACTTGCTGAGCTTGCTCGTCTAGCTGTTTCTCACGGTCTGGCCGAGAACACCCAAAGCGGCGAAGACTCTTTTGCCATGCGCGTCATGGGCCTTCTGCTGCCAAAGCCTTCCGAGGTGGCGCGCCATTTCAATGAGCTGTACGTTACCGAGGGACCTCGCGCCGCAACTGACTGGTTCTACACGCTCTGCTGCGACGCAGGCTATGTCAGAAGAAGCGCCATCGCTAGGAATATCACGTGGACTACTCCAACTACCTGGGGAGACTTAGAGATTACCATCAACCTCTCCAAGCCAGAAAAGGATCCTCGCGAGATTGCTGCGGCTAAAACGGCACAAAACACTTC
>JABZHK010000260.1:0-750 GCA_015258885.1 Atopobium sp. | reverse complement strand
GCCTTGTACACACCGCCCGTCACACCACGAGAGTTTGTAACACCCGAAGTCGGTGAGGTAACCGTTAGGAGCCAGCCGCCTAAGGTGGGATAGATGATTGGGGTGAAGTCGTAACAAGGTAGCCGTATCGGAAGGTGCGGCTGGATCACCTCCTTTCTAAGGAAAAGGAACTGTACGTTGGTTTTGTTTAGTTTTGAGAGGTCTTGTGGGGCCTTAGCTCAGCTGGGAGAGCGCCTGCTTTGCACGCAGGAGGTCAGCGGTTCGATCCCGCTAGGCTCCATTGGTGAGAGATCACCAAGTAATGCACATTGAAAATTGAATAACGATATCAAATAGTAACAAGAAAATAAACCGAAAACGCTGTAGTATTAATAAGAGTTTATGACTGAAAGGTCAGAAAAATAAGGTTAAGTTAATAAGGGCGCACGGTGGATGCCTTGGCACTAGAAGCCGATGAAGGACGTGACTAACGACGAAATGCTTTGGGGAGCTGTAAGTGAGCAATGATCCAGAGATGTCCGAATGGGGGAACCCGGCAGGTAATGCCTGTCACTCATTACTGTTAAGGTAATGTAGAGGAAGACGCAGTGAACTGAAACATCTAAGTAGCTGCAGGAAGAGAAAGCAAAAGCGATTGCCTGAGTAGCGGCGAGCGAAACGGGAAGAGCCCAAACCAGTGTGCATGCACACTGGGGTTGTAGGACTTTCAACAACGTGTATGACAATCTGTAGCAGAACCCTGTTGGAAAG
>JABZHK010000025.1:0-10602 GCA_015258885.1 Atopobium sp. | reverse complement strand
AATAAGAAAGTGTACTCATGGAGCTGTCATGTAGATTTTTAAGGAACGGTTGATACAAGGCCCGGGCGATTATGTGTCCACCTAACCAAAAGCGTATAAACGGTCTCAAATATGCAAGGAAACTAATCAAGAATTTGATATGACGGAAAGTAGCGTCTGATTTGGGTAAAAAACCCGTTTAGTTGGAGATAAATTTTCTAGTTCGGCGTTTTGGCACTTACGTTTTCCCAGTTGAGCTTTCTTATAATAGTTTCAATCAAATTTGCCTGTGGATTTACGCTGGTAGATGCCCTGCATAGAATTCGTCTGATTTTGTATATTCCAACTAAACGCATTTTTTACCACTTTGGGTGCCAAAATGCTTATTTTGCGGCAAAAACGGTGGAAATTCACCGATTATCAGGAAAAGTGGTCGGGTTGACTGGATTTGAACCAGCGACCTCTCGGTCCCGAACCGAGCGCTCTACCAAGCTGAGCCACAACCCGTTATGTTTTGCCTTGTCCGACGGGATAAATCCATCAAACATTTGCCGCTCTATGTTACCACTACAACTTGCAGGTGGTGGAGAAGCCTCGCCAACCTTTTGCTTGAGCCGTGGCGGCAATTGCGTCTGCGGCATCGCGTGATTCGCAAAGTGCAAAAGAGCTGCTACCTGAGCCGGAAACCTGAGCGCCAAGAACGCCAGACTGTGCCTTTAGCCACTCCTCTACCTCGGCCACCTGTGGTTTTAGTGATTTTGCTGCTGGCGCAAGATTGTTGAAAAGGAGGCTTGCTACCTGCTGAATAAATTGCTTACTTGCATCGTGATCAGAAGTAGCACCCTGGCCAGCGTCACGCAAAAGCGCGGACAAATTCTCGTAGGATTCCGACGCAATTGGCGACATATCAAACTGGTCGTACGCTTCTTTGGTAACAACGCCAGTTTCTGCTGGTAAGACAATAGCAAGAGGAGCGTCAATGGTAGACGTATAGGTTTCTACCAGCATATCTCCTGCGCCCAGCATAAGTGATGGTCGCGGATCCAAGAAGAACGCAACGTCTGCGCCCACAGCCTTGGCTACCTCAACTACCAGCGAGTCTAGCGGGTCAACACCCCAGCGCTGAGCCAACAGATAGAGCGTCGCTGCGGCGTCGGCGGACGATCCACCCAGACCGGCCTTCTCGGGAATGTGAACCTGTACGTCAATGGAAACATCTGGGGAAACGCCCAGCTTATTGGCGAGAAGAACCGCAGCCTTCCAGGTTGTTGTGCGCTCGGGCAACACGCAGAGCTGCGGCTCATGCGAAACCGTAAGCTCTGGCGCGTCATCGACAACAACTGTATCGTACAGCGCAACGGGAACCATGAGTGAATCTACTTTATGGTATCCTCGCTGGTCTTTCTGAGTATGAATACCCAGGTGAAGGTTGACCTTGCAAGGAATCTGAATGATTTGGCGTCCAAAATTAGACAACGAGGCAGCCATGAGAGTAAGCCTAGCCAGAGAAGATTACGCTTCTGGACTATTCTTCAAACTCGAAGTCAAACAAACGCTCGCCGGTCTCGTAGTCAAAAAGCTCAACGGTGCCGGTCAGAACGTCAACGTACTGATAGGACTGGCGGGCGGTGCGACCGCGACGCTCGCCAACCTCAACGATAAAAAGAGATGGATGAGCCATGACCAGAGTGCCTGTGCGCTCAACAATACGAGAACGACCCATGTTGGCCTTGACCTTGAGTTTTTGACCCTGAAGTGCACTGAGCTTCTCGTGAATCTCGTCTACACGATTAACTGGTGGAATCTCGTTTTCCATCAATCCTCCAAGTCAATCAGTACGTTTGCGGTGCGACACGTTGATGTGTCGGAGATATGTACCGGTCGACAAACAATAGTCAGAATTTCCGAAACTCCACTATACGTTTTAAAAAATGAAATCTCAAGTTTTTACGACAAATGTCACGGGAACAACATCAGTCGGTCGGTCAGGTTTGCGTCAAGATCGCGAGAAGATCGTGTCAGGTTCGCGTCAGATTTGCGTCAGGTTGGCATCGGACTTGCAACGACAGCGCGTCAGAACCCCAACAAATTTATGACAAATAGGGGTCCTCTGATAAAATTAGTAACTAACTTCAAAACACAAGGAGGCCCAATGACTGAGACTCTGGGATATGCCATCAGTAAGACCTGGTATATCGTGCTTATTTTTGTTGCTCTTGCTATCGGAATCGCATTCCTTTCCAAAAAGAAATCATCTAAAGCTCTTGCTGCTTTATCAGCGCTTTGCCTGGTATTTAGCGTAGGGTCGTTCGCATTTGGTGGGTTGACTGTTTCTGAAGCACAGTCCAAAGGCGCTTCATCTGACCAGCTCAATTCCATGAACCTTATCGAGCTTGTTCAGGCAAACCAGGCCGCACCAGCTCAGACCTCTGTTAATGACGTCAACGAGCTCTACAACAAGATGGTTTATGTCTATCAGTACGGCTCGCCTATCGCGCAGTCGCTCGCGAGCGACAATCCCTTTGTTCATCATGATCTACCTTGGGTAGCAGCGACTCTTCCTGAACTGAAGAAGCTGCTCGACAAAAACGAAGTAGTCTATGTGTCAACAAACAGTCAGATTTTCAAACAGTTGCACATTAACCTTGGTGAAAACGCCGTCGCGCCTTTTTTATTCTTTGTTACTTCGGTCAATCCAGCCGGTAGAGTTTTCCCACTTTCAACTGGTGATATGTCTCATGCTGGCAAAAAAGATGGCGATAAAATCACGTTTGGTGACAATCTTGAGTTTACGCTTCGCACGGTTCATACCAATAACGGCGACTATGTGCTTGGCCTTAATTACCAGACCCTTTTAGCTCTCAGTCGTTACTTCAAGGACTATTAATATTTTTCGGAGCTCCAATAAATGCGCACTTGCGGAGCGCCACTAAACGTGCACATACAACGCTTACATATCATAAACTGCAAGAAAAAAACTCCCATTCACATGAATGGGAGTTTTGTTTTTTTCTCGGCAGATGCTTTTCGAGGCTTTTTGGAGACTTTAAGAAGCTTTGGGTCAACCAGACTTTACTCAGCTGGGCAGAGCGAGAGGGCGGCCTCGTCAGCAATAACGGTGCAGTTAGTGTGAAGCTGCAGGATAGAGGCTGGGCACTGAGGCGAAACGTTGCCGTAGCACATGTCGTAAACAGCCTTAGCCTTGTCCTCGCCGCTAGCCACAATCAGAATGCTGCGCGCGAACATGATGGTCTGCGTGCCCATGGTGTAAGCCTGACGAGGGACGTCCTCCATGCGCTCAAACAAGCGGCTGTTTGCCTGAATGGTGCTCTCGGTGAGGTCAACGCAGTGCGTACCCTTGGAAAAATGGTCGTCAGGCTCGTTGAAGCCAATGTGACCGTTGTGACCAATACCAAGAAGCTGCAGGTCAGGATAGCCAGCCTTAGCAACAAGCCTATCGTACTCGGCGCAAGCTGCCTCGACGTCAGGATTAGAGCCGTCGGGGACATGAGTGTTCTCAAGATCAATATTTACCAGGTCAAAGAGGTTTTTGCGCATGAAATAGTGATAGCTCTGAGGATCGTCGTGAGAAAGACCGCGATACTCGTCAAGGTTATACGTAGAAACCTGCGAGAAGTCCAGGTCTCCCCTCTTGCACCAGTCAGCAAGCTGGGCATAAGTACCAATTGGCGTTGAACCAGTTGCCAGACCAAGAACGCAATTTGGCTTCAAAATGATTTGTGCAGAAATGACATTTGCAGCTTTTCTGCTCATGTCCTCGTAATCGCGGGTGCGAACAATCCTCATGTCTACCTCCAAGACAGAAGTCACAATTACATTAAGTTTAACATTTGAAGCAAGCAAAAAAGTAACCGGTCGGCGAGAAGAACAAATATCTCGCTGACCGGTTTTGACCTGTTATATGGCGTGTTTTTGTCGCTATTTTGTCGCTATTCTGTTGCGATTCTGACGTGTTTCTGACGTGAAGCTGACGCAAATCTGACGCGGCGGTAGTTTTCTGTCTAGAATCTGTCAGGAATCTGTTAGGAATCTATCGCGGTTCTGACGTGAGTCTGACACAGTAGCGGTTATCTGTCCGGAATCTGTCGCGTTCCTGACGCGAATCTGACGCGAGTTTGACACAGTGGCGGTTTTCTGTCCGGAAGCTGATGCAAACCTGACGAGAATCTGACGCGAAACCTACGCCGTGCCTATCCCTGAATCAGCTTGGAAAGATTCTGCAGAGCGTGGAAACGATGCGATATAGCGTTCTTCTCGTCAGGCTCAAGCTCTGCCATGGTCTTACCTGGAGCATCTTCTGGCCAGAAAAGCGGATCATAGCCAAAGCCGTTGTGACCCTTTGGCTCGTGGCCAATAACACCCTTGCAGTCACCCTCTCCCACCAGCACAGCTCCGTCTCTGTAGACCAAAACAACGGTGGAGTGGAAGCGAGCAGTGCGGTCCTCATCAGCAACGTTGGCAAGCTCTGCCAAGAGCTTCTGATTGTTTGCAGCATCATTGCCATGCTCGCCAGCATAACGAGCAGAATAGATTCCAGGAGCTCCGTCCAGAGCGTCAACGCAAATGCCGGAGTCGTCTGCAATAGCCGCTACGCAATCTACCTCGTCAAGTGCAGCCATTGCCTTGATCAGAGCGTTATCGCGGAATGTCTGACCGTTCTCCTCTGGATCAAGAAAATCGCCCAGCTGGCCAAGCGCTACAAAGCTTATACCAGGCATTACCTTAGAGAGGATAGCCTCAATCTCAACAAGTTTGTGAGCGTTGCCTGTTGCAACTACCACGGTTGTATTTGGATCAAAGGTCACAGCGTTAGAACCCTGATTTTCACTGTTTTGACTCATGGTTACTCCCTAAATCCGGTCACTTGATTTTGCAGGTCAACAAGGTGAGCGATGCCAGCTTGACCAAGGTCGAGCAGCTGGTTAAGTTGCTCTCGATCAAACGGACCGCCCTCGCCTGTGCCTTGTACTTCAATTATCTGTCCAGTTTCTGTTCCGACAAGATTCATGTCAATGTCCGCATGAGAATCCTCGGGATAGTCAAGGTCCAGCAGCGGCTTGCCATTCACATATCCCATAGAAATCGCAGCCACCTGTCCTGTAAGAGGAAGTCTAGGCAAGAGGTCCTTCTCGACAAGTGAGTAGAGTGCGTCATGAAGTGCCACCCAGGCGCCGGTGATACTTGCGGTTCTGGTACCGCCGTCTGCCTGAAGAACGTCGCAATCCAGTGTGATGGTGTACTCGCCCAGGCGATTAAGGTCAACAACGGAGCGCAGCGAGCGGCCAATCAGACGCTCAATCTCCATGGAGCGACCCTTGCGGTTAGCGCGCTCTCGCTTGGTGCGGCGGTTGGTCGACGCAGGTAGCATAGCGTATTCTGCTGTGACCCAACCTGCACGAGAACTACGACGCCAAGCGGGGACGCCTTCCTCCACGGTTGCGGTGCACATCACGCGCGTATCGCCAAACGTGACCAGGCACGATCCGTCAGCGTTCTTCATAACGTTGCGCTCAAGGGTGACGGGACGCATCTGGTCCCACGCGCGGTTATACGAACGTAAAACTTGCAAAGAAGCGTTAGATTGCAGCGTAGAGTCAGATTTCATAGCGTTCCTTTTCACATCTGCATAGAAAAGCAGTTAATTCTTTTTGAAACGACTCTAGTATACCTGTCTGTACACCGCCCTCTGAAACACTTTATTGTTGCTCTTGTTGGTATTACTTTGTTGCTATTTATTGCTATTTGTTGCCACTGCCTTTAACGTAATGACTAAATATGCATTGATAATGCGTTCTTTTTAGCTCCGATATACGTAATAAAGAAATACACTACAAAACCAAAAAGTGTGAGTAATGCAACAGGCCAAATGCTTGGCTCGATGGCAGTTTGGAACATTTCTACGCTCATAAAACGAATAACATTAAGTCCAAAAATTGCATGAATCACGGTAAAAATACCCGGAAACAAAAAATTACACAGTACGCCAGTAAGCAAACTTTTTGAAAGTATTTCTCGAGAAGCCCCTAATTCATACAGCTTGTAATACCTCTCTTTATTGTCTGCAGCAAGCGAAAGCTGTTGAACTGCCAAAATGACGGAAGAAAATATAAGTAACACAACCGCATAAAAAGAACAGGTGAATACAATAACGCCAAAAGGTCCAGAAACATCCGAAGCACTCATATCCTGTGAAGAAATTACCTCAAAAATTTGAGTGCGAAGAACAACAGCAAAGACAAACATGCACATACCTACAGAAGATAGGGCTGCTGAACACGTCATGGCTTTGGAAGCGTTGCGTGCCACACCTTCAGCTTGACGCACAGAAAATGCGTTTAACCCTCGATACCATATACCTGGAATTTTCTTAAGAACGCGTGGAAGTAACACAAGTGTTGAACGGAACACAAAAAATGATCCAAAAATGGCACAGGCACCAAAAGGAATCATGAAACCAATAAAGGCAAACGGAACCTGAGCGCACACAACATAAACAATTGTCAGCAACAAAACACCTATACATGCATCAAAGATTGCTCGTAAAATTGAAAGTGGTTTTGATGAATCATTTTCTTTTTTTGCAGACATCATCTGCAATAACGTAGACTTCTTTAAAATGCGCTTACTACCCCGGGAGAGCACGAACATCGTTATAAAAAATATTATTGTTGTCACAATGGCACCCAATGGAGAAGCAACAACAACAAATTTCATTGGTAGGGCGTATGACCAGCTTACAATCATTTCTACAAACGGCGAAATAGCAATACCTACTACAATTCCACCAATAAGCGCACTTCCTGAAACCAGAATAGTTTCATATCGCAATATGCTAATGACATCTTTCTTTTCAAGACCCGCAAACTCATATAAAGCAAATTCGGGAAGACGTCGACGAATCAAAAATTTATTTGCGTATGACGTAACATTCAAAAACACCAAAAAAGGCAAAATACCAAATGCTAGGCTATATTTTGCCTCCGCAACAAAAAGTGAACGGACCGATTCGTCATTCACTAAGGCAAATAAATAATCTCCAGATGCTGCGTATGAATACATGAGGCAGGCACCCGTTGCCAATGCAGCAAAATAAACCCCAAAGTCGCTAAGATTACGGCGTACATTTCCAACTACAATTTTTATTAACAAATTCATAGTATATTGCCCTTACTCTATTGGCTTTAACGACATCGTCTTTATATTTATCTGCATTTTTATAATGCGCCACATACCTAATTGATACCATCGAACTAACTTACAAAAAGGTGACGATCTTATAAGAAAAAGAGCAGTCGATAAGAAAAAACGCGACACCCGAGGGCGCCGCGTGAGGTTCCATGGTGGGCGATGAGAGATTTGAACTCCCGGCCTTGTGCGTGTAAAGCACCTGCGCTAGCCGCTGCGCCAATCGCCCGTGACTGTAGAAGTTTATCACAGCTTCCACAATTCTTAAACAGCAATTATGAATTCACGGGTTTCATTTGTTCAACTTCAGCACGGACCGCCACGCCATCTAGCTGAGCGAGTGGTATTGACGTCTGTTTTGCCAGAGCACATGCCGTACCCATAGCATCTCCCATATCAGTGACCGTTGGAATAATGCGAACACTTGCCTGCATCAAAAACGTCGTAGAGATGCAGCGACCAATAACGCCTAGGTTATTGATGTGTTTGGTGACCATCGACCGGAATGGAATCTCGTAATAGTCACCCTGCTCGTAGGTGTTTTTGTGGAAGAGTCCGCCCTTATTGGAGTGAACGTCAATGTACCAATCGCCGCGAACAAGACCGTCGTCAAATCGAGCCTGGTTGACGTAATCTTCCTCGGTAAGCATTGTCTGACCTTCAACGCGCCAGCTCTCACGAACACCTAACAATGAAGCCTGCTCCATAAGGTAGCTTTGCTCAAATCCAGGCATCATGCGCTGTAAAAACGTAACTAATCGGCGAATGCGAGCGTGCGCCTCAACTGTTGCGTTAGAACGCGCAGCTCCCGAGGTGTTTGTACGCATGCTTGCAATATGCGGACAGTTTAGCGCCATGCAACCTGGCTTTCCAGGAAGCGAGAAAATCTGGTAATAGCGCAGGTCCTCTTCTTCAAGAATGCCTGCTTCAATTCCCTCACGGAACTTTGGCTCCAGCTTAAAATTCTTACCTGCAACCATCGCGGACTCAAAGAAATATCCTTCGACCAATGGCGAGAAGTGATCATCAAGTGAGAGCACGTAATCTCTATAGCGCTCAACATCAATTCCACCCATGGTAAAACGCAAGCTGCAAACCTGATTGATGCCGTCCTCATCACCAGCTGCAACTGGTACACCAGCGGCTCTAGACAAAACTGCATCGCCTGAAGCATCAATCCACGTTTGAGCTGATACAGCAATCAAACCTTCAGTTGAAGCAAGAATTGCATATGTGATGGTTTTCTCGTCACCGGCATCAGATAGAACCGCAGCTACGAGAGACGTGTCATAGAGGATTTGTCCACCTTTAGTGGTGTAGAGCTGCTCATACACTTCTCCCAAACGCTCAGGAGCAAACCAGATCATGGTAGTGTAATCGTCACGCGTAGCGTCACCTGAAGCCAAGAGCTGCTGCTCGATGGTAGAAAGAACTGGCAGATGGCGCACATATGACGGCATCATAGGGCACACAAGCGCTCGTGTAGCAGAGCCCCCAAGCAGATTTGACTTGTCCACAATAAGTGTAGAGAGACCCTCGTTGACGCAGCGAATTCCACAAGCAGATCCAGAAACGCCGCCGCCAATAATGACCACATCAAAGCTTCCAACAACAGGAATCTGTAGGTTGTTCCAGGTAATCTCTTTATGATTCATTGTTTCCTCCTGTGCCAGAAATGTTATGTAGCAATTCGTAGTAAGTATTGGTAAACGCATGTGCTGCAATTTCAGATAGTGCGTGAATGCCTGTTTTTCCCAGCTTACAAGGACCAATAGTAATAAGCGGAACGGTGTATTCTTTGCTGGTTAATCCAAGTCGCGTCGTCTCCAAGACATGAAAAAACTCATGCATCAGAATGAGATTTTGAGCTTCATGCGGCTCGAGTTGATTTTGTTTTGCCCACAGCACGCACGACTGCTCATAGAGTGTGATTTCTTTTGTACCAGAAACATAATCGCTGAAATAACGCTGGTTTCCGTACACACAATCAATATCTTTTTTGATAATTGTCATGCCTGCATCTTTGCAGATTTTAAAGAAATCACTTTGACCGTTTGACTCCTCAAACACCATATGCGCAGCACGCTCACCCTTTGACCAAGCCAAATCAATCACGCGCTCTTTATCCTCTTCAGGAATTCGAGCAGCAAAGCGATCCCACGAGAGCTCTTTACGTGCAAGCTCACGAGTTGGAAACGGAAACCTTGAAACAGAGCCAACATTAGACTCTACTTCAAGGTTCACCGATTTTCTCGCCAAAGTGTGATCTGCGTTCTGCATGTGAGTTTAATCGCCTAAACGAAGTGTAGCGGCAATAATAACGGGCTCGTCAGATGGATAACCACCCAGCTCAACTGAGGCAAGACTCAAAATCTGTTCAAGAGAAGTCATTCCAGACAAGTCAATGATTCGCTTGCCAACTGCCACATAGACGTTTGGCAGATTGGCTCCACCGTCGTTATATACGGTCAAGTCCTCTACCAGGGCTGTTACACCCTTGCGCCATGAGCTAATGGTCTCTTGAAGCACCTCAGCGTTTGGACGCTGCAACCTAATTACGCCCTCAGAATCAATAAGACGAAGTGCCGTACGCTTTTTGGTGAGAAGACCAAAGAGCTTCTTTTCGGTAGTGGTTGCAGTGTAAGCAAAGAGTTCGGATGAGTGAGCAACCTCAGAAACGTTTGCTGCACCCTCGCCAAGGTTCTCTACCACAAGTTTCTTGAGCTCATCCGCACTCAGACGTGTGGCGTTAACATCCTTACTACGCAGTTCAGTAGCTCCAACGGCAATTGCGCGGACAACATGACGCTGGGTATCAACCTCAACAGTAACCTCAACGGTTCCAGGAGCTGCACCCATCTTGATAGCACGAGCCTCTGCTTCACGCCTGACACTCACAATGTCATCGTCTGTTGGATTGGTAACGCTGCGCTCAACCATGTCGCGAACCATTGCAAGAGCAACGCCAATGGTGGAGATAACAGGGGCATTCTTTGCAATGCGGAACGAGTGGTCCATGGTCTTTGCCAAGTGTGGCACTACCGTAGAAGCTCCGCCACCACCGCCAACGTAAACAGTTGTGCGAGGATCCATGCCATAGTCTTTCATAAGCTGTTCTGCTACAGCGCCGTTCTTCTTTGCGGCGAATGCAAGGACCTGAGCTGCTGCTTCTTCAACGCTCATGCCCATATTCTCTGCAAGAGGAGCCCATGCCGCACGAGCAGCTTCAACAGATCCGCGAGCATAATCGCCCTCAGGAACAAAGCCTGCAATATTTGCAGCACCGGCCATGGTCAAACAGACGCGAAGACCACCATCACACTCAATAGCTGCGTATTCAGGGTCTCCATCCATAGGACGAACAGCAACTAGACGAGGGTTCACAATCTTTTCTGCATCGGTGTAAACCTCGTAATC
>JABZHK010000259.1:0-756 GCA_015258885.1 Atopobium sp. | reverse complement strand
CATCAATGCCGCGCTTCTGCATAATGTCAATAAGCTGCAGGTAGCGCTTGGAAATAGAGTGACCAAAGACATCCATCTGAGAGCCATGATCGTTGACGTAGTACTCGCGCTCAACCTCATAGCCTGCGAAGGCAAGAATGCGGCTTAGAGAATCTCCAAGCGCCGCCCAACGGCCATGACCAATGTGCAGAGGACCAACAGGGTTTGCAGAAACGTACTCTACCTGAACTTTCTGGCCAGCGCCAAAGGTAGAACGACCAAAATCGGCGCCCTGCTCACGAACGGTGTTAAAAATCTCATTGCCCGCAGCGGTAGACAGATAGAAGTTTACAAAGCCAGGACCTGCAACTTCGACACGCTCAATTTGAGGGTCTGTAGCAATATGAGCCACAAGAGCTGCGGCAATATCGCGAGGAGCCTTATGTGCCAGCTTTGCAGAACGCATTGCAACCGTAGAAGACCAGTCTCCATTTGATGAGTCCTGTGGGCGCTCAAGTCCCACATCATCAATCTGGAATTCAGGCAACTCACCCGCAGCCTGGGCATCTGCCAAGGCTTGACGTACAAGTTCCTCGATCTTCTCGCGCATGGTTCTCCTTTAAATTCAGCGCACGTGTGCAGCGCAATTACATAGTTGGTTGTGTAGCTTCTAGAGAACTACTCAGTTTCCTCGGAAGATTTTACCTGATGTTGAGCAGCAAGTTCATGACGCAAATTGGCCAGGCCACGCTCGAGACCCACAGGATAAATCTGAGG
>JABZHK010000258.1:0-785 GCA_015258885.1 Atopobium sp. | reverse complement strand
ATATGGATGAGACGTTTTTGCATACTGATAAATCTCTTGATGCCAAAAATATGGCAATGTTGGATCGCCTGGCTGAGCTAGATATTCCCTTTGTTCCTTGTTCTGGACGCGCGTTTAACGTGCTGCCAAAAGAGGTTGTGAATCATCCTGCTTCTAAGTATGTGGTTTCTTGTGACGGTGCCGTTATCAGAAATCTTTCTACACAGACGGTACTGCACGAGTCTACTGTTACCAAGGAGCAGGCACTTGAGTTGTATCAAAATCTTAAAGACCTTCCTGTCACTTTTGATATTTTTGCGGATGGCGGCGTTTATCTGGAGCGCTCAAGGCACAATCTTATCTCTCAGCTGGGTATTCCCGCAGATCATGCGGCATTTATGCAACGCTCGCGTACTCCCTTTGACCAAAGCGTTGAGGAGTTTATTGATAGTGTAACTACCATTGAGCGACTTGGTTCCTATTGGTCTGTTGCAGAAGGCGAGAAGTACCAGGCACTTGTGGCAGACGCTGTTGCTTCGGTAAAAGGGCTCAGTGGCACGGCTTCCATGAGTATGGGAATGGAAATATTGGCCGACGGCACTTCAAAGGGCGCTGCACTTAAGTGGCTCTGCAATCATCTTGACATTTCAACGGATAATGCTGCAGCTTTTGGCGATTCGCTTAATGACGTTGCTATGCTTTCCGCCGCAGGAATGGGTACGGCAGTTGCTAACGCTTGTCGTGAAGATTTTGAGGCTGCAGCTTATATCACTTTGACTAACGATGAGGCGGGTTTCTCGCGATTC
>JABZHK010000257.1:0-922 GCA_015258885.1 Atopobium sp. | reverse complement strand
GGGTCAACGGTTCGAATCCGTTATTCTCCACACAAGTGACATGAGGAGGCTTTAAGCCTTTTGATTGTCCAGACGATCTTTGACATATTGACACAAGCAAAAACTGTAAAGTAAACTAAGTTCAATCTTAGAAATCAAATCGCAAGATATGATTTCACTTGACAGCTGAAAGTATGAGCTTCAAAAGGTGAAGCAGTAAGAATAAAGAGCAATTGATGTTGCTTTATGTATTCTTGCTTTATCCTTTATAAGAAGAAAGTAAGAAAGGGCGTATGGTGGATGCCTAGGCTCACAGAGGCGATGAAGGACGTGATAAGCTGCGATAAGCTTCGGGTAGGTGCAAATAACCTTTGATCCGAAGATTTCCGAATGGGACAACCCGGCCGTCTGAAGGACGGTCACTCACGCTCAGCGTGAGAGCTAACGCAGGGAACTGAAACATCTTAGTACCTGTAGGAAGAGAAAATAAATAATGATTCCCTTAGTAGTGGCGAGCGAACGGGGAACAGCCCAAACCGTGACTGTGGCAACGCAGCTGCGGGGTAGTAGGACCGCGATATTGTATGCATGCAGTGAGCAGAATCTTCTGGAAAGAAGAACCGCAGATGGTGAAAGTCCAGTATGCGAAGCTAATTGCAACATAGCGGTATCCTGAGTAACGCGGAACACGAGGAATTCTGCGCGAATCCGCCGGGACCATCCGGTAAGGCTAAATACTCCTGTGAGACCGATAGTGAACCAGTACCGTGAGGGAAAGGTGAAAAGCACTTCGATAAGAAGAGTGAAATAGTTCCTGAAACCATACGCCTACAAGCGGTCGGAGCTGCTTTATGCAGTGACGGCGTGCCTTTTGCATAATGAACCTACGAGTTACCATCACCAGCAAGGTTAAGGGCCATAAGTCCCCAAGCCGCAGTGAAAG
>JABZHK010000256.1:0-927 GCA_015258885.1 Atopobium sp. | reverse complement strand
AATACAGATTCTTTGCACTTTTTAGGCGCGTGCAGCAAAAAGCCGGCGCACCTGGCGAGAAACCCGCGCGCTTGCAGCCACGCTCGTACCCGCGCCCGGCGAGAAACCCGCGCGCTTGCAGCCACGCTCGCACTCGCGCCTGGCGAGAAACCCGTGTGCTCGCAGCGCATGGAGCGCCATGCGAAGCGACGCGGCGGGGGAGCGCCGCTCACCGAAAGCGATTTCTGCTTCCGTGGACCTTCTCCACAAAATCTTCACATATAGAAAAGACGAGTTAGTCAAGGATTTACCTGCAACATAACGTTTGTGCAGTTGAAAAACATAAACGCGATAATATAGTCAAAACGTCTTAAAAAATCAAGTGTTTTTCTGTTGACGCGCATTAAAATCTTGACTAAATTACTAGGTTGCGACAATTGCCACCTTCCACCCTTTTGAAGGAGGACAACCTGGTGTCTACCGCTAAAAAGACTTCCCTCACCACGCCTCAGGCGCATACTGGACGCAGGACGTTCAGTAAGATTCCCGCAGCTATGGAGCTGCCAAATCTGATTTCTGTACAGAAGGAATCATTTGAGCGCTTTATGGGAGAGGGCCTTGCAGAGTCCTTCGCTGAGTTCTCGCCAATTGAGAACAGCGCTGGAACCATGCAGGTCACCTTTGGTGACCATCAGTTCGGCGACCCTGCCAATTCAATGGCTGAGTGTCGTGCAAAAGACATTTCATATCAAGCACCTCTTTTTGTTGACGTCCGTTTTGTCAACAAAGAGACTGGTGAGATGAAGGAGCAGCTTGTCTTCATGGGTGATTTCCCATTGATGACCGAGCGCGGTACCTTCATCATCAACGGTTCTGAGCGCGTTGTGGTTTCGCAGCTCGTTCGTTCACCTGGCGTGTACTTCTCGTCAGAGATGGACAACGGTGTTC
>JABZHK010000255.1:0-934 GCA_015258885.1 Atopobium sp. | reverse complement strand
TTTCCTTCACAGTACTCGTTCACTATCGGTCTCACGGGAGTATTTAGCCTTACCGGATGGTCCCGGCAGATTCATGCAGAATTACTCGTGCTCCGCACTACTCAGGGATTCACTACGCCTCATCAAGCTTCGGATACAGGATTATCACCTTATATTATTGAACTTTCCAGAACATTCTCCTCACTTTCAAAGTACGATATCGTGACCCTACTACCCCTATCACGCATTACTACGTCATAGGTTTGGGCTTTTCCCCGTTCGCTCGCCACTACTAGGGGAATCATTAAATTATTTTCTTTTCCTACAGGTACTAAGATGTTTCAGTTCCCTGCGTTTGCTCCCATAAAAAATATATGGGTGACTATCATTCAGACAGTCAGGTTCTCCCATTCGGAAATCCTCGGATCAAAGATTATTTGCATCTACCCGAGGCTTATCGCAGCTTATCACGTCCTTCATCGCCTCCGTGAGCCTAGGCATCCGCCATACGCCCTTAATTACTTTCTATTCATTTTATATACTACCAAACTAATAATACTAATGGTAGCATATTCATGCTCATACTTTCAGCTGTATTTTGAAATCTAATTCTAATCTTCTTGTATAAACAAAAAGAATTACTTTACTTTACAGTCTTGCTTGTGTCAATATGTCAAAGAACGATATCAATGATGCAACGGGAAAACGATGCAAAAATGATGAGTGAAGATAATGGACTTGAACCATAGCTGTAGGCCTTAAACCTTATCTTCTCTATATTGTAGAACAAAGATGCGAGTACAAGAAGAGAAAACTTCCTAACATCTATTATTTATATGGTGATAAAACATTTAGATAATACAAAAATAAAAGTCCTATCCAGAAAGGAGGTGTTCCAGCCGCACCTTCCGGTACGGCTACCTTGTTACGACTTAGCCCCAATTACCAGTTTTGC
>JABZHK010000254.1:0-948 GCA_015258885.1 Atopobium sp. | reverse complement strand
GAATCATAATCACCCGCATATGGACTGCCTCCCATTTCTTATGTCCAAGAAATGGGAGGCAGTTCGATGACAAGGCGTTTTACATTACATAAGCTCAACGTTACTCAAGCTCAAAGGCGCCTGTGTAGAGCTGGTAGTACGTTCCTCGCTTGGCGAGAAGTTCATCGTGCGTGCCGCGCTCAATAATGCGACCGTGGTCAAGTACGACAATAACATCTGCGTTTCTAACCGTAGAAAGACGGTGAGCAATAACAAAGGTGGTGCGGTCGTACATCAGAGCGTCCATACCACGCTGGACAATTGCTTCAGTACGTGTGTCAATGCTGGAGGTAGCCTCGTCCAGAATCATGACTGGTGGATCTGCGACTGCTGCGCGAGCAATGGAGATGAGCTGGCGCTGTCCTTGGGAGAGGGCGCTACCGTTGTCCTTGAGCATGGTGTGGTAACCCTCTGGAAGACGTTTGATAAAGTCATCGGCACCAGCAAGTTTTGCGGCCTTTACGCAGTCCTCATCAGTAGCATCAAGACGCCCGTAGCGGATGTTATCCAAGACGGTACCTGTAAAGAGGTTGACGTCTTGCAGAACAATACCGAGAGCACGACGAAGAGCGCTCTTCCTAATCTTGTTAATGTTGATGCCATCGTAGCGAATTTTGCCGTCTTCGATGTCGTAGAAGCGGTTGAGCAGGTTAGTAATGGTTGTTTTACCAGCGCCTGTTGCGCCAACAAATGCAACCTTCTGACCAGGTTTTGCATAAAGAGAAATATCATGCAACACGGTGTGGCCAGGCTCGTAGCCAAAGTCAACATCAAAGAGGCGAACGTCTCCCTTAACAGGGGTGTAAGTAACCGTGCCGTCACTGTGTGGATACTTCCAAGCCCAGTAACCGGTGCGGTACTCAGCTTCCTGAACTTTACCGTCAATGGTTTCTGCGTTGACTAAAGTAA
>JABZHK010000253.1:0-968 GCA_015258885.1 Atopobium sp. | reverse complement strand
GGTCAGAACTTGTGACTGTTTCTGATCAAGGAGAGATAAGGAGGGTCTCAACATGTCATATCTCTACTCAAGATGTAAAGAATCTATTAGAAGAATCAAACTAGGGGTTAAGAATACACAAGGACAAGCAACGCTTGAATATGCCCTGGTTTTATTTTCGTGCTTGATTGTCATTACGTCTCTTGGTGTGATATATCACTTTGTGCAAAATGGAGCAGTTGTTCAACTGGCTACTCAAGCTGCTTCACATACTATGCATGACTCTCTTTTAGATTTAGCCAAAGATGTTCTCTCGTTTTAAACAGAATGCTGGTCAAGCGTCAGTAGAAGCAGCACTTTTATTTCCAGTTATTCTGATGATTATTGCATTGCTTGTAGAACCTGTTTGCATTCTCTATACAAAGACAGTTATGGATGGAGCCTGTGCAGAAGGATTAAGAGTAGCAACAACGTCTTCTGATACTGAGTTAATAGAGTCCTATATCAAGCGCAGACTTAAGGCTATACCGGAGATACCTCTATTCCATAAGAGTGGAGATGAGGACTGGAATATTTCTATTGATAAAAAAGAAAAAGATGTTCTGATTGAAATTACGGGCCATGTGGCAGCAATGCCGCCAATAGGCTGGTGTTTATTCCTTGCAGGGCAGACGGATGATCAAGGAATTGTTTTGAAATCTAGTTTATCTGCTAGCACGTATCCAGATTGGATTGAGGGTTCTTATGCAGATTGGATTGCCTTTTGGAAAGGACAAGCATAAGAAAATAAGGCTTGGACTTTCCATGTTTATAGACGATACAGGCGGTATTACGTCAATCGCTTTTGCAAGCGCTCTTTTGGTATGTCTAGCTCTTGTATTTGCGTTGGTATCAGTTGCATGGGTCTCATCGAGGGCATACAAAACTCAGTCAATAGCAGATGCTGCTTCCATGGCGGGAGAAAATGTCGTAGCTAAATACACAACTAT
>JABZHK010000252.1:0-978 GCA_015258885.1 Atopobium sp. | reverse complement strand
AGGACTTGAGTCCTGGGCAAGTATAATTAGGGTTATACCCTAAGAGCAAACCACCCGCTATGCGGGTGGTTATGATTAGCAATCAACGCTGGTTGGGGAGACCGCCTGACAAGCTGCAAAAAACGCTTCTGGGCGCATCCCCCATCGTCTCATCGTCCCCGCACAGGAAAACACCCTCTACGCGTCAAAGCCAAACTGCAGTAACCGTTGTAATCTCAGCTCAAGACCCTTGTGATGGTCATAGGAATCCAGCAGACGTTGATACTTCGGAGCAGCAGGCGCCAGTTTCTCTACCAGCGCATCTGTTGTCTGCCTCACTGAGCGCAGGGGCTCAGGATGATGCTCACCTTCGTTTTCACCGCTAGCGATGCACCAGCGAATATCCGAACGTACATGGCTGGTATCAAAAGTTTCAATAAAATTAGGGAACCACGTGCTTGGACTGGCAAGAAGATACTGGTCAAAGTGGCAGGTTGTCTGCATCTCAAAGAGACTGCACAACCCCGATAAGGAATAGCCTAGCAAGGTAAGAGGGCATGTACCCTCTGTGGTATGAGTAGCTAGAGCAGCGTACTTCTCGACAGCAGGAAGTACGACGTCAGAAAGAAATTCTCGTCCAAATCCTCCAAAATTAGGAGCCTCAGTCCGCACACTAGATGCCGGCCAAGGGGAATAGCAGGCTTGATCAGACGGTGCGGTAATGACGAGGCGTTGGGGAAGCTTTGTGGCGTCGATTTTACCAGCAGAAATAAGGGCAGCTATCTTTGGCATCAGCAGAGAGCCGTGGAGAATTACAAGAAGACCAGGAACCGCGGAGCGTTCTCCGATAGTGATTGTATTATCTGGTAGAGCTGAAAAATCCATGAAAGTCCTTGTCTGACCTCGTCTGTTATTGCCTGTTGGTGCCGGCGTCGTCTCGCAGTAGCCGCCTCGTGGAGCCATCCCCGCGGGGAGGCGCGCCTGTAGCGGTGTAGATAT
>JABZHK010000251.1:0-1024 GCA_015258885.1 Atopobium sp. | reverse complement strand
AGTATTGACGACGTTTGGCTGTACCTAGCACTAAATACTGTAATGAAGCGTGCACTCAAAGTCGCTGGACTCGGTGACAAGATTACATGGTTTGATTTTGACTTTTAAGGAGATTGGTTATGAATAGATTTCAGATTACGGCAGATATTGACGCGACTGTCTGGTTGGGTGTTCTTGAGGACTTCCAATACGCGCCAATGAAGATTGATTATAAAAAATTGAAAGAATTTTTCGAGCTTGGTGGAATTTATATCCCATCTCATAACGAGCTTGAAAATCAACTTGTTGCGTTGAGCCATGATATCAAAAAAGAATTTAAGCTATATTTGCGTGAGATTGCCGATGAGCGTAAATTCGGTATGTATATTTTAGACGTTCAGTTGCCACTTGGTAACGAAGCATTTATTTCCAAACACGGAACTGCAAGTGTGTTTGTAAACGGAACTTTTGAAGTCGTTATGGACATGAATGTTTCAACAGAGTGCATTCGCGATATTGTTGGTGGTGCGCTAGATAGAGCGCTTGACGCAGTATACCAGAGCAGTGATTATTTGAGTGCGTGTGATAGGGCGTGCCTAGACGTTCAAAAGATTGGAGATTAACGTGAACGAAGATGATTACGCGGAGTTTTCCGTGCTAGTAGACGCCACCATTGTGGTTGACCGAATTGACCTCGATGATTCTGATAATGACCTTATATACACCGATATTGACGCCAAAGACTTGGCAATACACAACAAATATTCACTTAACGTGGCTAGGATAGTTATTGAACGCGGAAGGCAATGGGTATTTGAGGGCTTCAGCAGAATTGTTTATGAGCTAGAGCGCGCGATTCGGTCTGAATTTGGATATGTACATGTTTATCCGAGCAAGCCAACATATAATCATCCTTATGTTTCAGCTGATGGAGACGTAGTATTGCACGGCGAGCTAAATATGAACATCCAGATTAAAGGCATTAAAAGTGATAACCTTATGGCAAAAATTGAACAGGTTGTTGCAGCCGCTATTGAACATAGTG
>JABZHK010000250.1:0-1066 GCA_015258885.1 Atopobium sp. | reverse complement strand
GTATCAACATCTCTCCCAAGGCAGAGATCGGTTACTTCGAGCAAACAGGCTACAAGTTCGACGCCCGTCAGTCTGCGATCTCGTTCATGCAGGATGGTTGCGAGTACAGCATGACCGAAATTCGAGGCATCCTCGCCTCTATGGGAATCGGACCGCGCGACCTGACAAAGGACGTTGGCGTTCTCTCGGGAGGCGAAGTCATCAAGCTGCTACTCGCGAAGATGCTGCTGGGCAGATACAACATCTTGCTCATGGACGAGCCTGGAAATTACCTGGACATCAAGAGCGCCGAAGCCCTCGAGCAGATGATGAGCGCCTATGCCGGAACGATAGTGTTCGTCTCCCACGATAAGAGGCTGGTCGAGAACGTCGCAGACATTGTCTACGAAATAAAGGACACCAAGCTAGTCAAAATCTTTCAGCGCGAATAGCCCTAAATGAGCAAGAAATAATCCCCGAACGGAGACAAGGGAGTAAAACGGCAAAGAAAGAGCCTCCGTCCCAACGCAGGGAACGGAGGCTCTTTAATCGCTTTTACTCATCTCCGTCGCTGGTGGCTTTGTCATGACTCTCGTACGAAACGAAACTCAGCGGCACAGTGCGGCACTCAAAATCGCAGGTCAGAACCCTATCGGCCTACTCCCACTCAATGGTCGCAGGTGGCTTTGGAGTGATGTCGTAGGCCACGCGGTTAACGCCAGTAACCTCACTGACGATGCGAGAAGAAATGCGGGTCGGCAGCTCGTAAGGAAGCTTTGCCCAGTCAGCGGTCATTGCGTCGCTCGACTCAACAGCGCGCAGAAATTGCAGCGAAAAAATGTTCAACATTTTGTAGATTAAACCAATATGGAGACAGCTCCGCCTTTGCTGGTCTCCCATGCAAACGACAAGACAAAACAAACTCAATAGCATCGAGAACTGTTGACTTACCGGCAGAATTGCCGCTAACCAAGATATTTATTCCATCCTGGGGACACCATTCAAATTCTCGAAGCTTCCTGAACCCCTTATGACAAGCCTTTTAATCATCTCGTATCTTCACTTTTAAAATTACACACTTGCAGAA
>JABZHK010000024.1:0-10718 GCA_015258885.1 Atopobium sp. | reverse complement strand
GTATTCATCGGTTGGGCTGACAGGCAAAATCTGCCAATACTTCTGACCGGATTTGGCGAGAAAATCGATGAACTCGGAAGTCTCACGACCAATAACACCAAGCTTCTGACCTGGCGTAATTGCGGAGTCCTCATTAGAAGGCAGAGACGTAATGTGAGCAAGCACTCCCATACCAGGCTCTAGAGGTTTTTGTAGTCTATGAGCTGGCTGAACGTTTAAGACCGTGCATCCAAGCTGCCACAAAAAGACCTCCGCCTTGCCGTCTTTGACAGGCACTGCTTGTCCACTAATAACGTCAATAACCTGCATATTTTGAGGTACAGAAACATATACCGTCTTAGCGTCTGAGCGGCTCTTATTCACCAGAACACAAATGCCAGAAGAGTCTTTGTTCTGCTGCTCTTGCTGGCCATCCTCTTGAACAGGCCTACGCCAGAAAGCTAAAACATCATCTGAACCGTCCTCAGGAACAAACGGTTCAAACGATCCGTCTACCAGCAGTGGAAGCGTCTTTCTGAGCGCGATGGCATTGCGATACATATGCAGGTAATCCAAGTCCGCACGAGGACTGCTTTCAGGCCATGGCATAGTTGCGCGATTTGTTGGGTCAACAAACCCCTCAACGCCCATCTCATCACCGTAATAAATAGACGGAACACCCGGAAGCGTCATCTGAAGCACAGCTGTCTGCCACATACGAGCCTTAGAAAGACCTCGCTGATCAGCAGAAAGTCTATACGTTACCTGCTCTTGAGCAGAAAGAGCATCAGGAGTAGGAGCTCCTGCAACTACGTTAATCAAACGCTCTTTATCGTGCGTTCCAAATACATTCAGGCACGCATAAAACGCCTCGTGGGGATAGTTTTCCCACAGTTCCTCAAGAGCAGAAGCAGTTGTTTCAGCACCAACCTCATTCATCAAAAATGAAAGAATAGATTTACGCATAGGATAATTCATAGGACCGTCAAGCTCTGAGCCCTCAAGATACTGTCTGAGTTTCCCATACGCACGCTTATTACTTGCGTCCTCCCAGACCTCTCCAATAATGACCGCATCACTGCGTTCGGCAAGCGCTGCTGCACGAATCTTCTGAATGAATGAGTCAGAAATCTCGTCTGCAACGTCTAAGCGCCAACCGCGAGCACCTCGGCGCAGCCACGTTCTAATAACGCCATTCTCGCCACAAATAAACTCCTGGTAATCAGGATTTTCAGACACAATAGTTGGCAGTGCATCAACACCCCACCAACTCTCATACGTTCCATCCTCATGGAACGTAAACCACTCGTTATAGTCCGAGCCAACCTGCTGAACTGCTCCTGGTTCAGAGTAGTTAGAAAATTTATTAAAGTATTTTGAATCAGCGCCACAGTGATTAAAAACGCCATCCAAAATAATGGAAATACCATGCTCAGCAGCTTTAACGCAGAGGCGTTCAAAATCCTCTACAGTGCCTAACACGGGATCGACTTCCAAATAATCCGCAATATCGTAGCGATGATTACTGGAAGCAGCATAGATTGGATTCAAATAAAGCGCAGTTATTCCAAGGTTTTCCAAGTAGGAAAGCTTCTCTTCAATACCAGCCAAAGAACCGCCGTAGAAATCCCACTGAGTCACGCGGCCGTTAGCATCTCGCTGATACTCAGGAGTCTTCTCCCAGTCTTCAACCAGCTGGCGAGAAACCCCATTTCTTGGAACGGCAAGCGCTTGCTTGGTACGTTCGTGCCAGTTTGCATCTCGCGCAAACCTGTCGGGGAAAATCTGGTAGACAACTCCCCCTTTGTACCAGCTAGGATCTTCTACACCCGCAAAGCTGCCACGAGGCTCATAGCAAGTAATCTGAAATGATGGTGGCTCGCCATAGGCAAAGCTACCAACACCGGTGCATCTATTTTCTTGAGCACCATATGACCAAACTGTTCCGTCAGAAGCCTGAAGCTCAAAGCGATACCAAATAAGGCCTGTAGCAGCTGGTTTAACAATTGTCTGAAAGCACTGCGCATAGTCAGGTACACCAGTCGGAAGCGCGCCAGCAAAATCACTCTTTTGCATCACAACGCGTTTCTCGCCAGACAGAGCTTGGGCCTCTGGAGACGATTCAGGTCCATACTCTTGCCAGAGACGAAGCGTTACTGATTGAACATCATCGTCCCAAGCAAATATTCTGATTGTTGCTGAAGTACCTAGTTCTACCGCGCCTTTTGGATCCCTACAAACAATGTTTGAGGTGTTGTGAAAAGCCTGCATTCTTACCAATCTCGACGACGTACATACCTGATAATCTCAGGGTGTAGTAAATGATACACGTCAAGATATTCATTTGCAGCGTTATGCCAACTAAAGTCCTCTGTCATCGCCTGTTTTACAAGATTTGCCCACGCTTGTTTATCGTTTCTATAAACATCGGCGGCGTACAGAATAATATCTGCCATTTCATCTGCGTTTTGATTAGCAAAACTAAAACCGGTTCCTTCGCCCGTAAACTGGTTATACGGTTTTACAGAATCTGCCAGGCCGCCCGTCTCGCGAACTACAGGAAGCGTGCCATAACGCATAGAAATCATCTGAGAAAGGCCGCAAGGCTCAAACTCTGAAGGCATCAAGAACATATCTGCACCTGCATACATGCGGTGAGAAAGCGCAATATCAAACTCAATACGTGCTGCCATGCGGTTACCATAGTGCCCATCAAAGAAGCGCATAGCATCTTCTTGTTCAGCGTCACCAGTTCCTAGAACAGCAACCTCAATACCTGCACAAATAAGACGGTCCATCGCATAGCGAATCAGGCCCAAGCCTTTCTGGTTAGTTAGGCGCGTGACCATTACCGCAAGTGGTGCGTCGGGATCTACCTCAAGGCCCAGCTCCTCTTGCAATTGACGCTTACACTCAGCCTTACCTTCCATATGACGTGCCGAGAAGTTCTGTGGAATATAAGAATCACTTGCAGGTGACCACGCACCAATATCAATACCATTCAGGATGCCGCGCAGTACACTTTGACGGCGACGGAAGATATCATCCATTCCCTCTCCGAAGTGCTCTGTCTGCAGCTCACGGGCATACGTTGGGCTAACAGTGAGCAGATAATCGGAGTAGCAAAGTGCGCCCTTCATAAAGTTGATAGAGCTTGCGTCACACCTCAGTTGATCAACTGCAGCAGGAATATCAGCAAGACCAAGTACGTCGCTGAGCATCTTGTCAGTAAACTGGCCTTGGAACTTGACGTTATGAATGGAGAAGACCGTCTTAACGTTGTGGACCTCAGGGACGCCCTGATACTGCTCACGCAGAAATACGGGTGCCAGTGCCGTTTGCCAGTCATTGCAGTGCAGAACGTCGCAGGAGAGCTCTGGGACATGTGCAATCAGCTCACAGAGAGCCTTTGAGAAGAACGCATAGCGCTCTCCATCATCAAAGTAACCATAAAGACCATCACGAGCAAAGTAGGACTCGTTATCTACAAAGTAAAAATCAACGCCTTCATGAACCAGATGCCAAAGCCCACAATACTCAAAGCGCCACGAAAGAGGCACCTGCAGCTCGTAGACCTTCTTCATCTTTTGTTTCCACTCGGGCTTAATAGAGCTGTAGAGTGGCGAGATAACCGCCACTCTTGCTCCTACTTTTTTAAGTGCTTGTGGCAATGAGCCCGAAACATCTCCAAGACCACCCGACTTGGAAAAAGGCGCTACCTCTGAAGTTGCATAGACAACGCGAAGTTTGCGACGCTTGGAGACTTGGGACATTATTACGCCACCCTCTTATTGTTTTTACGCTGAATAAGAATTTCTTCACTGGTACCACGAAGCTCAGTACCTGCAGGAATGATGTTAGAGCGGTCTACAATAGCGTGCTCGACTACAGAGCCTTCCTTAACAATGCAGCCCTCCATCACAATGGAATCACGAACGATAGCACCGCGCTCAATAATGACGTTACGGCCAAGGATGGAACCAGTAACCGTTCCGCAAATGCGGCAACCTGCAGAAATAGTAGAGTTACTTACCTTTGAGCCAATCTCAAATTTTGCAGGAGCGGTATCGTGAGCCTTTGTCTTGATGGAACGCTCTGGGGTAAAGAGCTCATTTGCCGGCATGGGGTTCAAAAGCTCCATGTTGGCCCGATAATAAGAGTTCTTTGAGAAGATAGATGCTACATGGCCCTCAAAGTGGAAGGTACGGACCTTAACACGATTGTAGTCAGCGTGGAGTGCCTCAAAAAGATCAAGGTAATCAGTAGCTCTATACCAATCAAGCATGTCAATAAGCAGGTCGCGCTTGATAATAAAGCAGTCGAGAGAAGCCTCGTCTCCGCGCTGGACACCATTGTGCGTTTTAACCACACGATCACCGTCAAGCTCAACACCAACAACGTCCCTATCGTTATAACGAGTGGTGTAGGTCATCATAGTGATGTCTGCATCGGACTCAAGGTGCTGGTCAAGCAGCTCGGTAAGATCAGAGTTGAAAACAAAATTTGAAGTAGACAACAGAACATACTCTGCATCAGTTCTCTCAAGATATGGCTTGTTGGAAATCAGATCTCTGAGCAGGAAACGAGCGCCTGTGTGAGAGGTACCAAAAGCGGATCCTGGCAAGATAAACATGCCACCGCTCTTGCGGTCCAAGTTCCAGTCTTTACCAGAGCCAAGGTGATCAATGAGTGAGCGATAGTTAAATGGCATGATGACACCAACGGTACTAATGTCCGAATTAACCATATTTGAAAGAGGAAAATCCACCAGGCGATATCTTCCCAAGAAAGGCATGGATGCAATTGGGCGTACATCATTGGCGATTTCCATGTTAGTAGACGCATAATTGCAGGTAATAAGACCAATTACTCTATTCATTATTGCTCACCTCTTTCGACTACTACATCATTTCCAACAACAGCAATCTCCTTGTTCAAATCAGAGCTGCCAATATGGACGTTCTTCTCGACCACAGCGTTCTCGCCAAGAATTGCACGAATAACCACCGCACCAGGTTTAACTTCTGCGCCAGGAAGAAGTACGGAGTCAATAACGCGCGCTCCCTCACCAATAACGGCATCGGTAGACAAAATTGAATGGCGAGAATAACCAAAGATCTGGCATCCGTTGCTTACCAGACAGTCGTCTACCTCTCCAAAAGCGCCAATGTACGCTGGTGGACGGGTGGAAGCATTAGACAAGATAGGGAACTTGTCCGAGAAGATGTCAAACTTAGGCTCAGAGCCAAGCAGATCCATGCTGGTCTCATGATAGCTTGCAATAGTGCCTACATCGCGCCAGAAGCCCTCAAAGCGATAAGCAAAAAGACGTTTACCATCATCAAGCAACGTCGGAATAATATCGCCGCCAAAGTCATGAGAAGATTCAGGGTTCTTTGCGTCCTCACGCAAAGTCTCAAGAAGCAGGTCTGTGCTAAAGATATAGATTCCCATGGACGCCAGGTTGGATTCTGGCTCTTTGGGTTTCTCGGAAAACTTGGTGATTCTATCCTCATCATCAATGGACATGATGCCGAAGCGAGAAGTCTCTTCCCAAGGAACAGGCATAACAGCAATGGTGAGGTCTGCGTTGTTCTTCTTATGGCAGGCGAGCATCTCGCCGTAGTCCATACGGTAAAGCTGATCGCCAGAGAGAATTAGTACGTAATCAGGGTTATTCTGCTCAATGTAACCAATATTCTGGGTGACGGCATCTGCGGTTCCCGCATACCACGCACCACCAGACTGAGTAGCAAATGGAGGAAGAATAGAAATTCCACCACCGCGCTCATCAAGGTCCCAAGCACTACCTGATCCCACGTAAGAGTGCAGCAAATAAGGACGGTACTGTGTCAAAACACCTACCGTAGAAATTCCTGAATTTGCGCAGTTGGATAACGCAAAGTCAATAATGCGGAACTTGCCACCAAATGAGACGGCAGGTTTAGCTACTTTTGAGGTCAAAGCACCTAAGCGGCTTCCCTGTCCTCCTGCAAGTAGCATTGCAAGACATTCCCTTTTGCTCATATCCAAATCTCCTCTCTCCCCAACAGAGGTCTTTATTCTCAACGTCTTACGACGATTGAACCTAAATGCAGATCCTTACACGTGCCAAATATCTTCCATGTACTCCCTGATAGTTCTATCAGCCGAGAAGAAACCAGAGTTTGCAGTATTGTGAAGTGCGCGAGCATTCCAGCTACGACGATCTGCATAGGACTGAGTAAGCTCTTCCCATGCCTTCACATAGGCGTCAAAGTCAATAAGCACCAGGTCAGGATCATTGTTGATCAGCAGATAGTCACGAATTGACTCAAAGTTACCAGAGAGTCGGCTCAAAGAACCATCGGTCAGCATATTTACAATGCGAGCCAGCGTTGGGTTCTGGTTAAGCAGGTTTTGTGCAAAGTAGGTGCCGGAAGCATATACCTCTTGGACCTCGTCTGCACGAAGACCAAAAATCTTGATGTTCTCTGGTCCTGCAAGCTCAGAGATCTCAATATTCGAACCGTCATATGTACCAAGGGTCAGAGCCGCATTCATCATAAGCTTCATGTTTGAGGTACCAGAAGCCTCTGCACCAGCAACCGAAATCTGCTCTGAAATATCAGATGCAGCATAGATAAGCTGTGCATTTGAAACAGCAAAGTTTGGAATAAAGACAATCTTCAGACGACCCTCAATGCGCTCGTCGTTGTTAACCACGTCTGCAACGGAGTGAATAAGTCGAATGACTTCCTTTGCAAAGGTATAGCTCTGAGCAGCTTTGCCCGAGAAAATAAAGGTTGTTGGAGCTGGCTTATAGCTTGGATCATCAAGCATACGGTTGTAGAGATACAAAATCTTAAAGACATTAAGCAGCTGACGCTTATATGCATGGAAGCGTTTTACCTGCGTATCAAAGATGGTATTGGTATCCATCTCAACACCAGTTGTCTTCTTGACGTATGCAGCAAGACGCTCTTTTTCTTCTTTCTTTGCAGCGTCCATCTTGTCCAAGAACTCAGCATTGTTCTCAAAAGCAGAAAGCTTCTGAAGTTCATTGGCATCATCAAGCCAGCCGGTACCGATAGCCTCAGTAATAAGCTTTGCGTAAGCGGTATTAGCCTGTGCCAAGAAGCGACGGTGGCAGATGCCGTTAGTCTTGTTATTAAAGATTTCTGGACGAAGCTTGTAGAAATCCTTCAAAACACTCTGCTTCAAAATGTTAGTGTGCAGGTCAGAGACACCATTGACCGAGTGGCTAAACAGAATAGAGAGGTTAGCCATACGAACGGTGTTATCCCACAACACAGCTGTTGAGGCGAGAAGTTCGGTGTTGCCGTTAGAGTCAGCAAGCAGCTGCTCCTTATAGCAACGATCAACCTCGTCGATAAACATATACAAGCGAGGAAGCAGCTCACGGAAGGTGTTAATAGGCCACTTCTCAAGAGCCTCAGGCATAACGGTGTGGTTGGTATAAGAAATTGCATTTCTCGCGATATCAAATGCCTTGTTAAAGTCAACGCCATGGTCATCGACAAGCAGACGCATAAGCTCTGGTCCGCACATTGCTGGGTGCGTATCGTTAGTGTGGATGCAGACGTGATCTGCAAAGTGGTCCCAATCCTCACCGTACTTATCCTTGTAAGCACGAAGAATGGTCTGAAGACCAGCGGAGACAAACAGGTACTCCTGCTTCAAGCGAAGAATGCGTCCGTGCTCACCAGAGTCATTTGGATACAGAATGGTTGAAATTGCCTCAACATCAGAGCGGAACTTATTAGCACGGGCATAATCGCCGGCGTTAAAAGCATCAAGATCAAAGTCTTCCTCTGCTGGCTCTGCAGACCAAAGACGCAGCTTATTTACGGTTTTTGCGCCATAGCCAACAATAGGCACATCGTATGGAACAGCCCTTACTACCTGGCCACCCTCTTGCGAGAACCAGAAATTGCCATTCTCGTCCTCATGCCTTACAACTGTGCCACCAAAGCGCACTAGTACGCTGGAATCGTCTTTTCTGACTTCCCAAGGATATCCATTTGCCAGCCAGTTATCGGTACGCTCTACCTGGCGTCCATCCTTAATCTCCTGGCGGAAGAGACCATAACGGTATCTCATACCGTTACCAAAGCCAGCCATGCCCTCGTGTGCCATGGAATCAAGGAAACAAGCGGCAAGTCTACCCAGACCACCATTGCCAAGGCCAGGGTCTACCTCCTGAGCGGCAAGCTCATGAAGAGAGGTACCCATCTCTTTAAGGCCCTCTGCAACAACGTCGGTAATACCAAGATTGAGCAGGTAATTCTCAAGCAGTGGTCCTAGAAGGAACTCAAGGGAGAAGTAATAGACCTGCTTGTTTGCATGAATATAGGAGGTTGACTGAATTTCTCGCGCCTTTTCTGCAATGAGATGAGCAAGAACGTTATAGCGCTCCTGATCAGTGCACTCTCCATAGTATTTGCCAAGAATCTTGATGAACTTATCGCGATACTGCTCTTCAAAATCTTGTTTATCGGTAAAAATGTTTTGTCCGTTATTTACGGCCATGCTTCCCCCTCTTTGGAAGTTCTTTCTCAAACGCTAAAACAATGCCACCAAGCGGAGGAACAGACAGTTCTACCGAATAATCTCTTCCATTCCATGCCACTGGCTTAGTGGAAAGTTTCTTAGTATTCACAATACCCGAACCGCCAAATTCTTTTGCGTCGGAATTAAATACTTCTTTCCACACACCTGCAGAAGGCATGCCTAAACGGAATTTCTGATGGGTTGCAACGTCAAAATTGATGAGAATAACCAGGTCCTCGGAAGGCTTTCTTCCGTGACGAACAAACGAGATGATTGATTGCTCATTATTGTCTGCGTCAATCCAATCAAATCCACGGTTGTCGTAGGCATGCTGCCAAAGTCCTGGATGATTCTTATAGAAATGATTAAGGGCCTTAATAAATGCCTGCTGATGAGCGTGAGTTGGATACTCCTCAGTCAAGTAATACTCAATACCCTCGTAGTAGCGCCACTCAATAAACTGCGCAATCTCGTTGCCCATAAAGTTGAGCTTAGCGCCCGGATGAGTCATCTGATGAAGCGCCAAAGCCCTCATGCCAGCAAACTGTCTCCACCAATCTCCCGGCATGCGCTGAATAAGACTGCACTTACCATGAACAACCTCGTCATGGCTCAGTGGCAGTACAAAGTTCTCATTGAACTGATACATGCTGGAGAAGGTCAGAAGACGGTGGTTACCTGGTCTATAAGGGAAATCAGTCTGACAATAGTGCAGCGTATCATTCATCCAGCCCATGTCCCACTTAAGGTTAAAGCCAAGTCCCCCAACCTCGGGAGGATAGGTAACCAGCGGCCATGCTGTGGACTCTTCTGCAATCATCAAAATATCGGGATGTTCTTTTTGAGCAGTCTCGTTGCAGAGACGCAAGAAAGCGCTTGCATCTAAATCTTCCTCTGTGCCCTTATGGTTAAAGCGCTTCTGAGAAGGATCGTCGATACCAAAATTCAAATACAACATGCTACTGACACCGTCAACACGAATGCCATCAGCGTGATAGTCATTCAGCCACATAAGCAGGTTAGAAACAAGGAAGCTTCTAACCTCACCACGAGTAAGATCAAACTTAAGGGTTCCCCAGTTAGGATGCTCTTTTTCTTCAAAGAGCTTGGTACCATCAAACTCCGCAAGACCATGAGCATCTTTACAGAAGCCTCCTGGGACCCAGTCCAAAATGACGCCAATACCAGCCTGATGACAGCAGTCAATAAAGTGTTTGAACTGGGCAGGATTGCCATATCTTGAGGTGGGAGCAAAATAACCCGTTACCTGATAACCCCAAGATCCATCAAAAGGATGCTCCATAACAGGGAGAAGCTCAATGTGGGTGTAGCCCATATCTTTAACATAGGCTACCAGCTCTTCTGAGAGGTCATCATAGGTGTAGAAGGCATCTACGTTGGTGTCAAAATAGTCCTTGGGTTCTTCAGTCTGCTCTACATTCTCTGTATCAGCAGAATCTTCCTCTTGGGCAGTCAGGTCAGTATGCTGCTTCCAGCTCCCAAGATGAACTTCAAAGATGTTAAGAGGACTATGCAGGAACTTAAGTGTTGCACGCCTTTTCATCCATGCGTCGTCTTCCCAAACGTACACGTCTGGGTCAAACGTAATAGATGCCGTATGTGGTCTGACCTCCGCATAGGTACCATAGGGGTCAGCCTTAAAAATCTTCTGTCCAGAAGCGGATACAATCAGGAATTTATACAATACTTCCGAGGTGATTCCTGGAATAAAACCTTCCCAGATTCCGCCATGATTTGAGCGAGAAAGAACGTTGACGGTATCATCCCAATTATTAAAGTCTCCAACAACAGAGACAGAGGCTGCATTGGGGGCCCAAACCGCAAAATGATAACCTTCAACTCCATCTTCTTGAACCGCAGGGTGTGCACCTAATTTCTTATGACTCTGGAACCATTTTCCTTGCGCAAACAAGTATGCATCCTGGTCACTCACTGCTAACGATGCATTTAACTCTGCCATACTCACCCCCGCGCTTACCAATGAAATCTACGCATCTTATAGATTTGTTATCCATAAAGACTCGTAGTTGATAGTTACTAAGATAAACCATTACAAGGTAAAACACGGTGACAAACAGTCAATATGACTTTCACCGATAAAAAACGACCGTACGCGTTATTTTTTGTTTTTACCGATTTTTGTTAATAATAGTGAATAAAAATTG
>JABZHK010000249.1:0-1073 GCA_015258885.1 Atopobium sp. | reverse complement strand
ATGATCCAAAGGTATATCTGGCTCTTGAACATAAAACGATGGTCGTCTTGTTCCTCAATCATAACTTTGGGGCAAAAACTGACCGTAGCGTCAGAATTCGCACTAATTATGACAAGCCTAAGATTGACGTTGATTACTCTGTCTTCTTATATGTAGAAGAATGGAGCGATTCAATTAGTTAAAAGAGAAACGGCTGCGCGGCGGTGTCCTACCACCGTTCTCCGCGCCAGCCTCAGCAGTCCAGACCTGCGTTAGCCTTTTTTACCGTACCTCGCGCGAGGCACGGTGATTCTATCACTAACGATAAGGGAACTGTGAAAAATGAAATGCCGTTGCAAAAATTGTTTTAAACTTTTGGCTGTTGGCCGTGGCTGCTTTGAAATTAAGTGCCCACGCTGTAAATTGCTGAATCAATTTAAAACGGAGTAATCCAAATCTGAGTGCCTTTGAGTACCTATACTTATATATAAGGAGTAGTTATGACTCAAAAGCCTCTGCCTATCGTCCCATGGATGGGTGGCAAACGCCGTTTGGCAAAACATTTGTTACCCATGTTCCCCGAGCATACTTGTTACGTTGAGCTGTTTGCCGGTGGTGCAGCATTATTCTTTATGCGGCCACAGCCAGCAAAGGTTGAAGTATTGAATGACTTGAATGGTCAACTTATCAATCTATATCGTGTTGTACAGCACCATTTTGATGAATTTGTGCGCCAATTCCAATGGACACTAACCAGCCGAGAAGTATTTGCAAGACTCCAATCAACACCTCCTGACTGCATGACCGATATTCAGCGTGCCGCACGTTTTTTCTATCTGCAACATAATGCCTTTGGAGGCAAAATTTGCGATCAGCACTTTGGAACAGCTACAACTGGTAAGGCATGGAATGCAGCTCAAATTGCAGATAAACTTCAAGTTGCTCGTAATCGACTGAGTGGCGTATATGTGGAAAATGAATCATGGGAGCGTTGTTTTCAACGGTACGACCGAGAGCATACATTTTTCTACGCAGACCCACCGTATTGGCAAACTGCAGGTTATGATCGTTCATTTGATTGGTCTCAGTATGAG
>JABZHK010000248.1:0-1088 GCA_015258885.1 Atopobium sp. | reverse complement strand
ACCTAGACTCAAACATCTGGTCTTCTACCTGCGCATGAGCAATCTGCTCTTCAAGCTTTACATACGCAAGCGTTTCTTTATCAGCGGTATTGCGCGCACTTCGCTCAGACGCAGTGCAGTCAGAAATCTTTACATCAAGAGCACGACGCTCGGCAATTGCCTGGTTAGCCGCCTCTTGGAGCGCGTTCACGCTCTCCGTCAGATCCGCAACCTTTGCACGAATTGTTGCCAGCTGACCAGAAAGCTCTTCGTTCTCTTTTGCGGCGTCTGCCTTCTGTTTATCCATCACAGAAAGCTGCATACGCGTGTCAGAAAGGCGAGAAACCATGTTCTTGCCCTTCTCCTCCAAAAGACGCATGTCAGATCCCATACGACCAAGAATCTCTTGCATACGACGGCGCTGCTCACCTAGGTCTCCAACAAAGAGACCCTTTTGCTCAAGGAGTGACTGGAGCTTTTCAAGCTCACGGTTTTTCTCGCTCGCACGATACTGTGCAAGCTCAATAGCAGCCTCTGCCTCTTTAGCGCGAGTCTCAAGCTTGCTGTGTGCAAATTGCAGCTGACGAAGGTCATCAACCGCAAGCTGTACTGTCAAATCCTTAAGCTGAGCGGACAAATCTTTTAGCGCGAGAAGCCTTGTCTACCTGCCTTTCAAGCGGTTTAAGCTGGCGGGTAATCTCGCGAGAAACCACTTTGGCTCGCGTGAGATTCTCATCCATGGAAGAAATCTTGCGCTCCGCACGCTCTTTGCGGCGGCGATGCTTCGAGATATCTGCCGCCTCTTCAATGAGCTCACGGCGCTGTTCAGGACGGCTAGACAAGATAGAATCGAGTTTGCCCTGAGAAATAATGGAGTGGGTATCTTTGCCCAGACCAGAGTCATGCAAAATGTCCTGGATATCCATGAGTCTTGAAGGAGCGCCGTTAATCAGGTACTCAGACTCTCCAGAGCGATACATGCGCCTGGTGATGCCAATTTCAGAGAAATCAATAGGAATGGTGTGGTCGGAGTTATCCAGAACCAGCGTTACCTCAGCAACGCCCACCGCTCCCCTTGCTGATGAGCCAGAGAAGATGACGTCTTCCAT
>JABZHK010000247.1:0-1115 GCA_015258885.1 Atopobium sp. | reverse complement strand
CACTGAATGCATCTGGTAGCCACTTTAAGCTGGGAACTGTTACAGAAAGCTATAGCGATTCTGCTCCAGAAGGCCAGGTCATCGACCAGACGCCAAGCGCTAACAGGCAGGCTCCTGAGGGGACCGCGGTCAACCTTGTCATTTCTAAGGGAGCTAAACCTGCTGCCGCAGTTAAAGTACCTGATCTTACCAACAAGAGTCCATCAGAGGCTGAGTCTGCTCTTGCTGCCGTTGGCCTTAAAGCAAGAAATGGTGACTCGGTTGAGTCAGACGACGTAACCGTTGGTTATGTTGCAACACAAGAACCAGCCGCAGGTAGCGACGCTAAGGCTGGCGACACTATCACCTATCACCTGTCTTCGGGCAAGGGTAAAGTAGATGTTCCAGACGTCACCGAGATGACTGCCGAGCGTGCGTCCGATGTCCTGAAAGATGCAGGCTTCAAGGTAGACACTCAGCAGCAGCCTTCGTCAAGCGTTCCAGAGGGCCGCGTCATCTCCCAGTCTCCAGCTAACGGCAAGGCAGATAAGGGTTCTACGGTAACCATCGTTGTTTCCTCTGGTGCTCAGAGCGGATCTGTTCCAAACGTTGTTGGCAAGGACTTTGAAACCGCTCAGTCCACGCTGGAGAACGCGGGCTTCCAGGTCAACACGGTTTGGGTCTACGATGACAACGTTGCAACTGGAAACGTAGTTGGCCAGACACCATCAAGTGCTGCAGCTGGCGCTACTATCACCATCCGCGTCTCCAGTGGACCTCGTCCATCAGCGTAATCGCTGCGGCGTGCAGTGTGCGGCTCCAAGCGCACAACGCGGCTCACGGCAAGTGGATTCGAGCGTGCAATGAGCTCAACTAGTACGTTCAAGCTCCGCATCTCTTACAGATGCGGAGCTTTTTGCTGCCGCAGAAAGAGTTCTGTGTCGACGTGTGTCGTTATCGGCTCCAACGATGCAAGCATTTCAACGCTTTTCGGGTCATAGACAACTGGTACAACCGACACGGCCTGTTTTGATGGTGGCTGAACACACCTAAGTCGGATAATCTGTCAAAAAGACGTATACATGACGCCGAAAATAGCTAAGGCGTGCAGATTATCGTCATTAGGTGTGTAATAT